>CAZWKK010000095.1:0-5702 GCA_964634855.1 uncultured Anaerolinea sp. | reverse complement strand
GGCGACGAACCGCTTGGTTTCCTCTGTGTGATTCCCAATAAGAAATTACTCGATTCAGACCAACCCTTTGTCGATGCCTGTGTGATGTAAAAAATAGAGCCGAAAGGCTCTATTTTACAATCTCTAAAATAATCCCCAATCATCACCCAGACCTTCTTCCATCATGGAAAAGTCCCAGGTTTCCATGCCGAGATCGATACCAACGGATCTTTCCAGAAGTTCCTCGGCTTTTTGGCGGATCTGCTCCAGCATGGCGGGGCCATACGGGCAAAAAGGCGTAGTGAGAATAACCTTCACAATGGCACCTTCAGAATCGATCTTTACGTTGCGGATCAGCCCAAGTTGAATGATATTCAATCCCAATTCGGGATCCGAGATCTCACAAAACCCTTTTTTCAATTTACTGGCAAGTTCTGGGTCAGTCTCTTCCGCTTCCCAGGTGGGACGGTTTGTCCCGGGAGTACCATTTTGCATTATTTCTCCTCGGCTGCAGCCCTTTGTTTGACGATGTAGG
Source organism: uncultured Anaerolinea sp. (assembly GCA_964634855.1). Taxonomy (GTDB): domain Bacteria; phylum Chloroflexota; class Anaerolineae; order Anaerolineales; family Anaerolineaceae; genus UBA6107. The sequence goes on along the minus strand of CAZWKK010000095.1, from coordinate 5,188 downwards.
AGCAATGTGTGTCGCCATCCAATACGCATTCAATTTTTTCGGTTGGAATGGATAGGATGGATGAGATCAACGCCTGGTCCATGGTGCAAACCTCTGGGTGTAGTTGACCAACTCGGTAAAACGGGCAGGCGACCTCATTAATGCGATAATCATTGCCAATCTTTTCCCATTCAATTGCAAAACCCTGTTCGTCTAAAATTTCTTTTATAAAGTCAAGTTTTTTTTCAAAAGTCATGTTCTTAATCGTATCGGCTTGGTCTTCGACAATGCTTTTGCCGATCTGAGTAAAAATCGTCTGGATCTGGTTCTCTGGCAATATCTGTTTGAGTTGTGAGAGCAGACGATTGGTGAGCTGTAAATAGCGGGTAGGAAATTTCTCCAACCCTTCATCTGTGAGTGAATAGACCAGCCTGGGCCTGCCTACGCCGTGGCGTTCTTCCTCTGCCTTCACAAAACCATCTACCTGTAAATTGGTGAGGTGGTGGCGTACAGAAATGGAATTAATATTGACCGCTTCTGCAAGGTCATTGATGGTAGACTGCGGATGGGTGAGAAGGGTTTGCAGGATCTTATCGCGAGTACTTTTCATATCACCTCTTCTAATAAACCAATAAACAGTTGCATATTACCATAAGCGGATAATATTTGTCAATAATTATATACATATCCTAAATATTGGGGTTTATTAGAATAATATAGATAAATATGGTAATTATTGACCCTGATTTCTCGCTGTGATATAATACCACTGTTGTTTGAATAATATAGAAATATATTAAAAATATAATACTAATTATGGGAGCCGTATTCCATGTCAGAATTAAAGATCCAAGACCTGCATGTTGCAATTGAAGATAAACCAATTCTTAACGGTGTCGACCTGGTTGTTCCGCAGGGGGAGGTCCATGCCATCATGGGGCCAAACGGAACCGGAAAATCGACGCTGGCAAATACCTTGATGGGGCATCCATCATATAGCGTGACGAGCGGTGAAATTTGGTTCAAGGGGCAGAACATCGTAGAAATGCCCACAGATGAACGCTCACGCTTAGGTCTATTCTTAGCTTTTCAGTACCCGGTTGCCATTCCTGGCGTTACAGTGGCAAACTTTTTAAGAACTGCCCTAAATGCACGGCGCCGTGCTATCGACCCAGAAGACAAGGGTATTTCGATTCCAGATTTTCGCAAGATCCTCAAAGAAAAGATGGAAATCCTCAAGATCGATTCGTCTTTTGCCGGTCGTTACTTGAATGAGGGTTTCTCAGGCGGCGAAAAGAAGCGTGCAGAAGTGCTACAGATGGCTGTTTTACAGCCAGAGATCGCCATTATGGACGAAACTGATTCAGGTTTGGATATCGACGCCTTGCGTATTGTCTCTGAGGGCGTAAATGTGTTGCGCAATACTTTGAATATTGGTGTTCTTCTGATCACACATTACCAGCGTATGCTCAACTACATCAAACCAGATGTTGTGCATGTGATGATGGGCGGTAAGATCGTCCAGTCAGGTGGCCCTGAATTAGCTTTGCGTTTGGAAGAGCTGGGTTACGATTGGGTTCGTGAACAGGTTGAAGAGTCGGCCAGTAATTGATTCTTTCTGAGATTTTTTAGAGGTGAGTATGAGTGCAGAGCAGAATCAAAGCTTTTTGAACGAAATGGATGATTATAAATATGGTTTCAAAGATCCTGAAACCTTTGTTTTCAAGTCAAATAAGGGGTTGAATGAAGAAATTGTTCGCCAGATCTCAGCCAAAAAAGGTGAACCAGAATGGATGTTGGAATTCCGATTAAAGGCGTTGGCACATTTCAAACAGCGGCCCATGCCCAACTGGGGAGCTGATATCAGCGGGTTGGACCTGGAAGACATTTATTATTATGTCCGTCCCACTGATGAAGCTGGTAAAACCTGGGATGATGTCCCAGATACCATCAAAAATACCTTTGACCGTTTAGGCATCCCTGAAGCGGAGCGGAAATTCCTGGCAGGGGTAGGCGCGCAATATGAATCGGAAATGGTGTACCACTCCATTCAGGAACATTTGGCGAAACAGGGTGTGATCTTCTTGAGCATCGAAGAAGGCTTACGGCAACATCCGGATCTTTTCAAAGAGTATTTCGGTACTGTTGTGCCAATCGAAGACAATAAGTTTGCCGCTTTGAATTCTGCGGTATGGTCTGGTGGTTCCTTTGTATATGTACCCAAAGGAATCAAAGTTGATCTGCCGTTGCAGGCTTATTTCCGTCTGAATGTAGCCAATATCGGTCAATTTGAACGTTCCCTCATCATTGTGGATGAAGGCGCTCAGGTGCATTACGTTGAAGGCTGTACGGCGCCTCAGTACACCACCAACTCTTTCCACTCTGGTGTGATCGAGATCGTGGTCAAGAAAGATGCCCGTATGCGCTACACCACCATTCAAAATTGGTCCACCAATGTTTACAACCTGGTGACTCAGCGGGCAGTGGTAGAGGCTAATGGCACCATGGAGTGGGTCGATTGCAACCTTGGCTCTAAAGTGACCATGAAGTATCCCTCTTGCTACTTGATGGGCGAAGGCGCGCACGGTGAAGTGCTCTCAGTAGCATTTGCCAGCCAGGGTCAGCAACAGGATGCCGGCAGCAAAGTTTTCCATTTTGCCCCCAATACCAGCTCCAAAGTAACCTCCAAGTCGATAAGCAAAAATGGCGGTCAGTCCTCTTATCGTGGCATGATCAAAGTGTTCAAGGGTGCTACTGGTGTTAAATCCAACGTGGTGTGCGATGCTTTGATCCTGGACCCGATCTCCCGGTCTGATACTTACCCGACCATTGAGATCAACGAAGAAGATGTCAGCATTGGTCACGAAGCCTCCGTCTCTAAAGTTGGAGAAGAGCAGTTGTTCTATTTGATGAGCCGCGGCCTTTCTGAAGAGGAAGCCACTACGATGGTGGTCTCTGGATTCATCGAGCCGTTTGTCAAAGAACTACCTATGGAATATGCGGTAGAAATGAATCGGTTGATCCAATTACAGATGGAAGGATCGGTCGGATAAACATGAAAGAGACTGTAAACATGACAGCAAATCCGGTGGTCGTTTCACGATCCAGACGAGAATTCACCCCTGCAGAGAAAAAGTTTGATTTTATCCCTGACCTGTCAGGTGACAATTCGTCCGAAGCGGCTTTTAAGAAAGCAGCCTGGGATGAGTTTAATAAACTGCCTTTCCCGGTACGCACTGATGAAGCCTGGCGGAGAACTGATCTTCGTCCGCTTGAGGTTGAAAAACTACGTTTGTTTAATCCATCTACTGACAAAGTAGCTTCAATCCCGCCTGCTTTGTTACTTCCAGTCACAGATGCTGAACATGGCGGGGAACTGATCCTTTCGCCAGATGGCGTAAGAGCAACCCTTGAAAAAGGATTGGTTGAAAAGGGAGTTGTTTTCACAGATTTCAAGACTGCCTGGAAGAACCACTCTGAACTGTTGAATAAAACTGCTGGAAAATTGGTTCGCCCTGCAGAAGATAAATTTGCAGCACTGGCATGTGCCATGTCTGAAACCGGGGTCTTGCTTTATGTTCCCAAAAACGTGAAAGTGAATGCACCTTTGCATAGCCTTTTATGGGCTTCGGGCAGTCAGATTGCCAGTTTCTCCCATATTTTGGTCTATCTTGAACCTGGTGCTGAGGTGACCTACGTCCATGAATCAGCTTCTGCTGATGACGAGGGCGGTCAATCCATGCATTCCGGTTTGATGGAGATCTATGTTGGAGAAGGGGCTACTCTGCGTTTTGTGGAACTGCAATCCTGGGGAGACAACATCTGGAATTTCACCCATGAACGCGTTCAGGTGGAACGCGATGGTAATGTGGAATGGATCTTCGGCGCTTTGGGCAGCCACCTAACCAAGAATTTCTCTGACCTTACCCTCAAAGGGGAAGGCAGCACCGGCAAAATGTCTGGTTTTTATTTCACCGATGGCGACCAGCATTTAGACCATGACACGCAGCAAAATCATCTGGCACCTCATACTACAAGCGATCTCCTTTTCAAAGGAGCCCTTGTTGGCGAGAGTCATTCGGTGTGGCAGGGTATGATCTACGTTGCCGGCAATGCCAGTAAAACAGATGGATATCAGGCGAATCGCAACCTGATCCTCGATAGACGCGCTCGTGCAGATTCTTTGCCAGGGTTGGAGATCTTAACTGATGATGTTCGCTGTACCCACGGCGCCACAGTAGGCAAGATCAACCCCGAAGAGATCTTCTATCTGGAAAGTCGCGGTATGCCTCGTTCTGATGCAGAGCGGCTGATCGTTGAAGGCTTTTTTGACCCTATCATGCAGCGTATCCCATTTGAAGGCGTGCGTCAGCGTTTCCAGAATGCAATTCTGGAAAAAATGAAAGATTATCACTCAGAAGCGGCGAACTTGTGAGAAATATGCTAAAATTTATAGATTAAATTTTACGGAGAAAAACTATGGCACAAGTTCCATTTATGCGACCCCCTGATCATGAATTTTCGTTTGAAGTTGGCGATATTGCCGAAGTATTTTGTGATCACGAAAAAGGTGGAGAGCGTGTACGAGGCTGGCTGAAAGGGATTGTGGTTCAGGTTGACCCCAAAATGGTTGCGGTCCAATTTAGAACCAATGTATTCTTGACGGACGGTTGGATGGTGCCTGATCATATTCTCTGGTATCCACAAAATTCACCTCATATTCGTGAACCGCAGAAAAAATCCAAACCGGATGCCACAAAAATCGGTGAACTTTAAAGGTTTACATGAACTCTTCTCTTAATAATCTGGACATCGACAAAGTTCGCGCCGATTTCCCCATATTATCCCGTGAGACAAAACCAGGAACCAAATTGGTTTATCTGGATTCCGCTGCCACTTCACAGAAACCCAGTGTGGTGATCGATGTTATGGACCGGTATTACAAGAATACCAATGCCAATATTCACCGTGGTGTTCATACTTTGGCTGAAGAAGCTACATCCGAATATGAAGATGCAAGGAAACGAATCGCTAAATTTATCGGCACTGAAAACGCAAACGAGCTGATTTATACCCGTAATACTTCAGAATCGATCAACCTGGTAGCGCGCACCTGGGGCAAGGCCAATTTGAAGGCTGGCGATCTAGTGATCCTTACAGAAATGGAACACCATTCAAACTTGGTGCCCTGGCAGATGTTGGCGGCTGA
>CAZWKK010000094.1:0-7272 GCA_964634855.1 uncultured Anaerolinea sp. | reverse complement strand
ACGATGAGCCCTGGCTCAAGCAGATCTTCCCCTTGCTTTTCCGTGCATACCGCGCCTGGTTCACGGGTAATGAAACGACCCTTCCCACCTGGGAGTCCGCGTTGCAGACCGGGCTCGAACGCTCTCCGCTCTTCTCTACCTGGAAAGCGATCGATCTGGGTTTGGATATTCATTACATTTTCAGCCCGGCATTGGCAACTTTGCTCTATAAAGAAGCCCAGGCACTGCTCAACCTGGCGCAAAGAACTGATTCGCACGAGAATGACACCTGGTTGAACGCTCGCGCAGAACAACTCCGCCTTGCCATTGAGAAAACATACGATGCCAAAACACAGACCTACCGCTACCTGGACGTTCAAAGTGGCCGCTGTGATGCTCCAAAAGAATTACATACCATCAAACATGACGGCATTCTTCAGCTGAAACGGAACTTTAAATCTCCCCGTCGCTTTATTGTGTTATGCATTGCTGAAAAAGACAGCCCTAAACATGTAGAGGTGACCCTGCGCGGCACTTGCCAGGGAAAACCACTGCAAGAGAAAATTACCCTCAATTTTAGTTTTTACCAGGCGGGCATCAGCCGAGCCACAGGGCTTGAGCTCTTTGAAGGGCTGGAATCTGTAGAAGTGCAGGGTCTTGTTAGCGGCAGTACGCTCTCTTTGCACTTGGCCGGCACCGATCAGCAAGACATCAGCCTGTTATTACCGCTGTGGGCGGGCGTCCCTTCAGCAGAGGTTGCGGCACAGATCATCGAGCACAACCTCCTGCCCCATTACCTCAATGAATTTGGCCTTTCTACTTATCCGGCGCAAATGGACGAGAGGCAGAATAACGTTTCGCCTTTCTGGAACACCCTCCTGCTGGAAGGACTGCTCCAATATGGCTATCGCAAAGAAGCTGCCGATATTCTGAGCCGGCTTTACCACGGGATCATTCAACAATGGACTTCGAGCGGGCACATCAATAGTGAGATCAACCCCCAAAATGGTCTGGGTAGTGGAGAACACAATTCAATGCTGGGATTGCTCCCTATAAGACCACTACTGAATCTATTAAGCATTGAATCCCTTGAAAAAGATCAGGTGATTTTGCAAGGATTCAATGATCTATTTGCTCCATTTACAGTACAATATGAAAGAGTGATGTTGATCCTTTCACAGAACTCAACTGTAATACAGACCGTGAACGGCTCACGGACCGAGATCGAACAAGCCGGCCATTACAAGATTCTTCTCCCCTAAGAAAGGAGGACCTATGACTGAAAAACAGAAATGTGACACGCTCCTGGTAGCCGTCGTGCAATCTCAAGACGCAGAGATCACCGACACCCGCCTGGGAGCTCTCGCCCCTTCGGTGACCCGACTGCCCAGCATTGGCGCCTTTTTAGGCAGACGCAACGCCACCATGCTCATTGGCCTTTACCAAAGCGTTAAAGCGAAAGTGGTGGATATTCTGCATGAGAACTGCCGCCAACGGGTGGAGTTTATCGCGGTACCCTTGGAAAGTGCCCCCATGCCCTTGCCCGCCCCCACCCCCATCACCGTGGGCGGCGCCACCATTTTTTCACTCGATGTTGAGCATTTTGAGGAGTTTTAGCCATGAAACTGATCATTGCAATCGTTAAGGATATTGACGCTGATAACGTCACCAACGCACTGACCTCTGCCAATTACCGGGTGACGACCATTGCCTCCACCAGCGGATTTTTACGCCGCGGCCTGAACACCATGCTCTGTGGCGTGGAAGATGACCAGGTGACCAAAGCCGTTGAAACCATTCGTGGCAGCTTCCCACCGCCAGAATCACCCGATGAGAAACGCTGCACCATTTTCGTTCTGAACGTCGGCGAATACATCCACTTCTAACAAATTCCCCCGGAAGGTCACACCCTCCGGGGGATTCTTTTTATTCCTTGAATTCCTCTACATGGTAGATAGAAACCTGCATCACCTTTTGCCGCCAGCGGTCAGCAGGGGCCCCCATTTTTAAACACAGTTGGCTGAGAAACTCATCAGGGGTGGGCAACTGGTCCCATACCTGGGGCAAAAAGGTGGCCCTCAAGGAACCATCACGCAGAACTACGCCATCTTCATGAGGTTTTAGCAACCCCGGCAGGTCTTGTGGATGTTCATATCGCAGTGGTTCGGCGGGGGTCAGAACCGAGATCTCGATCTCTACCTGGGGGATCTCCATTTCAGAGAGCGGCAGAAAGCGGTAATCGTTGAGGGCAGCATCCACTGCATGCTCCTGCACATCTTCCACCAGCGGGCGATACGCCTGGAGAGATCCGATACATCCGCGCAATTCGCCCTCAATGGTAAGGGTTACAAAGGCTGCCCCATTCTCACGTAAAAGGGAAGTGAGCTGGGTTTCATGCAATTTGGGCAATCGTTTCCCAGACACGGCACTGATGATCGATTCGCGCGCCAGTGTTAACAGGTCTTTCCGCTCTTGCTGAGACAGCCTCTGAAGGGTCATTTTTCTACCTGATGATAACCTCTGTTCAAATAGACAAGCGGGGCACGTTCAAGGTCACTCTCCCCAGCCTGCACTTCACCCACGAACAGGGTGGAATTGGGCATCGGGAAACTATGCACCACACGGCAGTCTAAGAACGCCCGTCCAGCTTTTAACAAGGGTGCGCCGGTCTCCAGCGTAAAGAGTTCCAGACCATCAAAACGGTCTTCTTCCGGTTCCTTGCCGGCAAACACATCTGCAATGCGCTGCTGAGTCTCGTCCAACATGGTCACAGCAAAAACGCCGCTGGCCAGCACCATGGGGCAGGTACGTGACTGGTTGGCCAAGGAAATGGTTACCCTCGCCGGGTCCAAAGACACCGAAGCCAATGAGTTAACAGTAAGCCCGTGCTTCCTTCCATCAAAAACGGTAGTCACTACGGCTACACCGGTAGGCCAGCCACGCATCACACTACGTAATAATTCTGAATTTGAGACCATTTTCTCCCAATCAACCCTTCATTAATTCATTTATACAATCGAGCTCATTCAATTACAAGCATGGATCATTATTTGATATTTTCACTCCGAATTATAGTTTTTTGTGTTGTAAATATCAAATCGTTGTATCAGGCCAGAAACTGAGCCTATGAAAATGTTCTATCTGGCACAATCCTTGCTATAATCATGAAGATTGCGAGATTTATATGAGCGAACCTACCTACACACCGCCATTTCCTCAAAAAACGGAGCCTGCTGCGCCTTCGCGGCCAAACAACACGCAGACGCCCAGACAAACCACAACCCCCAGAGCAAAAAGCGCTCGTTTTGGCATCTTTAACGCAATTCAAATGTTCGCGACCTATGCTTTTCTGGCTGCAACCCTGTTCACGCTTTTCACCCCCAATAACCTTTTCTCCAGTCAGATGGTGGACCGCTTGTTCACCGCCTGGCAGGCCAACCCCACCAATGTGGCCCAGGTAACCACCCCGGTCAACTCTGATTCAGCCATTAAACGCATCGGCATCGTCTCCGGGCATTATCAAAACGATTCCGGCTCCGTCTGTTCAGATGGGCTTACCGAGCAGCAGGTGAACCTTTCCATCGCCACGCTGGTCAAACAAAAGTTGGAGGCCGAAGGCTACACCGTTGACCTGCTGGCAGAGTTCGACGACCGGCTCTCGCAATACAAGGCCATTGCACTTATCTCCATTCATAATGATTCCTGTGATTACATCAACGATCAGGCCACCGGTTTCAAGGTGACAGCCGCCATGCACAGCGCCTACCCTGAAAAAGCCAACCGCCTCACCGCCTGCCTGGTGGACCGCTATGCCAAAGACACTGGTCTGCCATTCCACTCCAATACGATCACCAATGATATGACCTACTATCATGCCTTCGATGAGATCAACACCGAAACCACGGCCGCCATCATCGAAACAGGTTTCCTCAATCTGGACCGCCAGATCCTCACCCAACACACTGACGAAGTAGCTCAGGGAATCGTGGACGGTCTTAACTGCTTCATCCGGAATGAAAACATCTCCTCTACTGCCACACCGGTTGCCACCCCATGACAGAATTTGACCCCTTAGGCGCACGCCTTGCCATACAAAATGCACAGTTTGCCCTGCAACGCGGGCAAACCACTGAGGCACGCCGTCTGGCCATGGAAGCCGCCCAGTTTGACCCCACCTTTGAAGATCCGTGGCTGATCCTGGCCACCCTCTCCAGCCCGCGCGCCAGCGTGGCCTACCTGCAGCACGCCCTGGAGATCAACCCGCGCAGCCAACGTGCCATCAAAGGCATGCAATGGGCATTAGACCGGCTGAGCCAGACACAAGAAAGAGAACAACTGGAGCAGAAAGTCTCACCCGTCGCAGAAGAAGTGCCCGCGGTACCCCCACCGCCTCCTCTGGAAGCGACACAACCCACTCCGGTTCAACTCCCTGAAGAACCCCCCGCTCAGGCCATGGAGAGCTTTGTAACCGATGCGGACCTGTATCGGGAATTCATGGAACAAGAGCATAGCGTCCAACCCGAAGGTAAAGAAGAAGACGCCAAAGCTAAGACCCAACCGATCAAGGTGCAAGCCGGTAAGAAGACCAAAGCAGAAAAGAAACCTGGTCAAAAGAAGAGCCGCAACCTTACCTGTTTGACTTTGCTGGTCATCTTCGTCATTGTGGCGGCTGCGGTTGTGGCACTCTGGTTTGCCTTGCCTTCCTGGCTGGCGCTCACCAACACCGCTTCTGCTGCCCTGCCCGCCCAGGTCTTGGCCAAGCCCTCCCTGACCCCCACCAATACAGCTACCCCTACCCCCACACTGACGCCGACCCCGGAACCCACCAAAACACCGCGCCCCACTGAGACGCCGTACCCAACACCCACCGATGCCCCGTACGTCTACCCCACTGATGTAACCTACCCCACCAGCTCGGTGGATGCCAGTGGCCGTTGGATCGATGTGGATTTGACCAACCAGATGCTTTACGCCTATGAAGACAGCACATTGGTGGGCTCTTTCCTGGTATCCACTGGCGTGGCCGCCCACCCAACTGTAACCGGGCAATACTATATTTACGTCAAGTACACCTCCACCCTCATGACCGGGCCAGGCTATTACCTGCCGGATGTGCCTTACACCATGTACTTCTACCAGGGCTACGGCATCCACGGCACCTACTGGCACAACAATTTTGGCACCCCCATGAGTCACGGCTGCGTGAACATGCGCACCTCAGAGGCAGAATGGCTGTTCAATTGGGCTTCTGTGGGCACCCTGGTGAACGTTCATTATTAGTAGAGAAAAATGGACCTGAGCTTCCTTTCCAGACGCGAATTCATCAAACTGAGTGGGGCTTCCCTGGCAGCGTTGTATGTGCTGGCCAAGACCTCGCCGGTTTCTGCCTTTGCCGGTTTCAACGATGAGTCCGTGCCTTCGATGGGACGCATCGTCACCAACAACGTCAAATGTTACGAAACCCCCTCGACCAATGCCAAAGAGCTGAACGTGTACTATAAGGACCTGGTCCTGCCCATCACCAAGATCACTACAGGTGATGACGGCGAGCCTGCTTATAACCCCATCTGGTATCAGATCAATGGGGAGGGTTACGTCCATTCAGGGGGTGTGCAGCCGGTGGAGATCAAGCTTAATGATCTCGTCACCAACATCCCCGCTGCCGGCCAACTGGCTGAGATCACTGTGCCGTTCACAGATGCCATCTGGCACCCCATCCTCAAGCAACTGGTGGCTTACCGCCTGTACTACCAGACCACCCACTGGGTGGTTGGCACCTTTACTGATGACTCAGGGCAGACCTGGTACGAGGTTCTGGAAGACTTTTACCAGTTCCATTTCTACGTCAATTCCAGCCACATGCGCCTCATCCCCGCTGATGAAGTGAGCACCCTCTCGCCGGATGTGCCAGCCAAAGACAAGCACTTGGAAGTTCACCTCAATGACCAGATCGTGGTTGCCTACGAAGGCGACACCCCTGTGCAGATGCTGCGCTGCGCCGCCGGTACCAAGTATTACAACCGCTACCTCACCCCCACCGGTGATTTCACTGCCGATTACAAACGCCCCAGCCGCCACATGGTGAACGGCAGCAAAGTGGCAGCCAACACCTTTGACCTGCCCGGCGTGCCCTGGGTGACCTTCATCAACGATGACGGCATCTCCTTCCACGGCACCTACTGGCACAACGATTTTGGCCATCCGCGCAGCCACGGCTGCATCAATCTGCCCTCTCAGGGGGCAAAATGGGTGTATCGCTGGACCCTGCCGGAAGTTCCCTTTGCCGAGCAGAAGTTCTACAAGCGCCCTGGCACCTCAGTGACGGTGACCAAGTCTTAGCACGGCTCCATTAGTTTTCTTATAAATGTATAACAAAACCAGACAAACTCATGCCGTATAATGAGGTTGGAGATTATTGATATGAGCCGTGAACCGTTATTTAAGGGGCTTGTGGTAGATGAAGATGACCAGCCGGTCGGTACTTCTGTGATCGGCAGCGAACCCTGCTATGTTGTCAACGATGCCGGCTTTCTGCACCATATCCCTTCTGAACAAGTGGATCGATTTGTATTAGAAAAACTGGGATCGCAGATTAGCGGTAATGAAGGGCTGATCGCTGAACAAACGGCGAAGATGATGGGTCAGGAAGATCTCTTTACCCACGCCATCATCCAAAACCAGTTGAAGAACATCAGCCAGCAATTTGACCAACTCCTGGATTCTGGCATCCCGGAAGAATCTCGTGCTTACCTGGGAATGATCGGCTTCAGGGTGGTTATCAACTTCCATGGAGAAGTGGTTCGCATTGACCAACCCTCCGCGCCTGCTGATGGCGGCGCTGATGGTGAAGACGAGTAACCCCCTTTATTGGAGCATACCAATGAGTTTGGAAAACATCATCTCAGTGACTGAATCGGACTTCGAGTTCGAAGTGGTTGCTTATTCACAAAACACCCCCGTGATCGTCGATTTCTGGGCCGATTGGTGCCGTCCCTGCAAAACCTTGACCCCCTTGCTGGAGAGACTGGTAGCCGAATCAAACGGCGCCTTCCGGCTTGCCAAAGTGGATGTAGACGCCAACCCCAACCTGGCTTTGCGCTGCAAGGTGCGCACCCTGCCCACCGTGGTGGCTTTTAGCGGCGGTGAAGTGGTGGGTGATTTTGCCGGTCTGCAGCCTGAGCTGCGTGTGCGCGACTTTATTGAGCAGATCCTGCCGCCGAGCCCCGCCAACCTGATGATCGAAAAAGGCGACAGCATGCTGGCAGATAACCGCCTGGAAGATGCCGAGCAGGC
>CAZWKK010000093.1:0-7292 GCA_964634855.1 uncultured Anaerolinea sp. | reverse complement strand
CGGACCAGATCCGCGAGATCAGCGTGGAGGGATGGAAATTACCTGTGTTGGTGACACCCGAAACTTTTGAGCTTATCCAGAGCGGATTCAATCTGCCTGAACCTTCGTTAACCTCCATCCTCACTCCCTTTGATACACTGGTCTGCGACCGTGGCCGTGCCAAAGAGATGTTTGGTTTTGATTTCACCATCGAATTCTACCTGCCAGCCCCTAAACGTAAATATGGCTACTTTTTGGTACCGCTGTTGCATCGCGGGCAGATCGTGGCTCGCATGGATGTAAAAGCCAACCGCCAGGAAAAGGTCTTTGAGGTCAAAGGCATCTTTTGGGAAGAAGGCTTTTTACCAGGCCAGGAAGATCTGGCCGAGATCGCTGCGGCCATTCAGCGTTGCGCCAATTGGCACCAAACCCCCAAAGTGGTGGTGCACAAAAGTGAGCCAAACTACCCCCTGCCTTTCGCTGATTGAGCGATAGCGTCTATAATTAACGCAGCAAGATTGGAGAATACGATCATGGCTGCTGCATATAAAGCGGGACGCAAGGCATTCATTGTCATTAACCCTGTTGCTGGTTTTACCAACCCCCAGGAGATGCAAAGCATCTGCGAAAAACAATTTAATGCTGCTGGCTGGCAGACCGCTTTCTACTTTACAAAAAAAGATGAATCGCTGGTTGAAACGGTACACAGAGAGATCGCTGCCGGGGTTGACCTGGTAGTTGCCGTTGGCGGAGATGGCACCATTGCCTCAGTGGCTGCAGGATTGGTGAACACCGCCGTCCCGCTGGGTATCATCCCTTCTGGATCCTGGAATGCCATTGCACGCCATCTGTACCTACCCGCTTCTCCAGCCAGAGCCATTGATCTGATGACCGGCAAACATTCGGTACGTAAACTGGATATGATGACTGTCAATGGGGTGGTCCATGCCATGAACCTGGGTGCTGGATTCAGCGCCCGCATGAACAGCGATGCCAACCGGGCTGAAAAACGCAAAATGGGCGCACTGGCTTATATTCGGCACTTCTTTAAACTATTGTTCGGTCTGGAAATGCAGCGTTATTTCCTTGAGGTAGACGGTGTGTTTTACCATGGCCGTGCCACCGAGGTCTTTGTGGCCAACTACGGCATCGCAGGGTTGCACCTGCTGGATGACTCGTTGGATATTCACCCGGATGATGGCAAAGTGGACGTGCTCATCATGCAGGCCAGAACCCTTTTAGACCTGCCAATTCTGATCTGGCACATGTTTATTGCTAAAGAAAAGCGCACCCCCAAGTACCGCCAGCTCTCTGCCACAAGATCGATCACCATCTCCACCAAACCCATCTGCCCGGTGCAGGCTGATGGCGAGCTGATCGGTACCACACCGGTGCGGGTAAAAGTGCTACCGCGCTCCATTCACGTCATCGCGCCCTGATCCGGAGCGGTAGAGTCCCCACAACTTCTCCAGACAGCCCTGTAAACGCTGCCCAAGCGCATCACCGCCACGGGTGGTGACGTCATCCGAGTTATCAAATACCACATAGGGTACGCGCAAGCCCTGAACAGACAGGTATGCCGGGTCTGCAGCGCTGAAAGTGGACCAATCCACTTCTTTGTACAACCTCTCCAACTTGGCATCTGGCAAACTGTGTTCCAAAATGCTATCCGGTTTATCGGGGTTGAAACGCTTGCGATTCTTGCGTAAAGATTCTTCCCAACTCACATCCAGGTAGAGCACAGCCATCTTCTCGGCCATCTGGGGGGAAATATGCTTAAAAGCGCTGGCATAACCGCCGTGTTCAGCCCCGCGCGAGAATTCTACCAGGGTGGTGTACTCTTCTGCCAGACCAGGTACATCTCTTAATTTTTTCTGATAATCCAGACCAATGCGCTCGATCAGCAGATCCCAAAGATGATTACCCAAGAAGTAGCCGTCAGCATCTGTGTGCAGGCGCGGATGACCCATCTGTTCCAGCAGGGCATCCTCTTCAAACCAGGTCCAGAGCATGGGGAAATCATCCAGTTCTTCGAGCTTGCCAATATGAAAGCGCTGCTGCCTCTCGTTCAAAGGGGTGTTCTTGAGATAATGGATCACTTCGCTCTTCCCGGCTGCCGGGCGGGCGATAAGCAAGAGGATATCAAAAGTGGGTTTCATAAGGCTGGAATCTCCTGTAAGCATGCAGAATTATCGGGTACACTTTATTTTTAGAATTATCGCACAAATAGTAATTGTAGAAAGCTCAAGCTCCACCTTTATACTTATTTCAATACTTATTTTATATAATTAATTATATAATCTACCTATTGGTAAAACTCCCTGAAAGGCAGATGGCTGCATGTCCAATTCCAATTCAGATTCATCAGTAATTCCCTCATCCATCCAACCGCGAGATCGGTTTTGCAAGGCACTGCTTGACCAGATGACCCTCACTGAAAAGATTGGCCAAATGGTCCAATCTGACTTGACATGGAAGCAGGACATTCCGCAACTCCTACGCGAAGGCCGTATTGGTTCCCTGCTCAGTGTTCGTGATTATAAGAAGATCAATGAATTTCAGCGTATCGCCGTTGAAGAGAGCCGTCTGCACATCCCGGTATTGGTAGGCAACGATGTGATCCACGGCTACCGGACCACCTTCCCCATCCCTTTGGCGCTGGCCAGCACCTGGAACCCCAGGCTGATCGAAGAGATTGCCCACGCCAGTATGAAGGAAGCCCTGGCCACCGGCACCACCTGGAATTACACCCCCATGGTGGATATCAGCCGCGACCCGCGCTGGGGACGCATTGCAGAAAGCGGCGGAGAAGACCCCAAGCTCAATTCCACCATGGCCAAGGCCTGGGTACGCGCCATTCAAGAAGTGAAAGATGAAGCTGGCCGCTCCATCGCTGCATGCGTGAAGCACTATGCCGCCTATGGTGCCGCCGAAGCCGGAAGAGATTACAACACCACCGATATGTCTGAGCGCCGCCTGCGTGAGGAGTATCTTCCTCCATATAAAGCCGCTGTGGACGCCGGCGTCAAAACGCTGATGACCTCTTTCAATGACCTCAATGGTATACCCGCCACTGCCAACCCCTTGCTGTTGCGCCAGATCTTGCGCAAAGAATGGGGCTTTCAGGGCGTTGTTGTCAGTGATTTCGATGCCATTGGCGAGTTGATCCAGCACGGGCTGGTACGCGATCACAAAGAGGCTGCCTTGCGCAGCATTTTGGCCGGCGTGGATATTGATATGATGGGCAACGGTTACCACTTCCATCTGGCCGACCTGGTTGAAGAAGGCAAGGTGCCGCTCAGCCTGATCGATGAGGCCGTGATGCGCGTTTTACTCCTCAAATATGACCTGGGTCTCTTTTCTGCCCCTTACTACGATGAAAGTAAAGCTGAAGCCGCCCTGCGCTTGCCAGAAGCGTTGGAACTGGCCGAGAGAAGCGCCACCGAAACCATAGTGCTGCTCAAGAACGAACCGGCATTGCTGCCGTTACAAGCCGAAGGTAAGACCATTGCCCTCATTGGCCCCATGGCTGAAGAACGCAAGAGCCTGCTCGGCTGCTGGCACTTCAACGGCCGCCCAGAAGACAATGAGACCCTGCATGAAGCATTGGAGCGCAACCTGCCCGGGAACGCAAAGCTGATCGTTGAGCCCGGCTGCAGCATCAACGGCAAAGAGAGTGATTTCAGTGCCGCGGTGCAAGCCGCCGAACAAGCGGATATTGTTCTGTTTGTGGTAGGAGAAGAAGACGGCATGAGCGGGGAAGCCCATTCCCGTGCCCATTTGGGGTTGCCAGGCAGCCAGCAGGCCATGGTAGATGCAGTTCTGGCTACCGGTAAACCTGCCATCGCCGCAATCTTTGCCGGCCGGCCCCTGACCATCTCCTCCCTCGTAGAGAAAATTCCCTCCATAATAATGGCTTGGCATGGCGGCAACCGCACCGCTCAGGCAGTGTGCAATGTACTGTTCGGCAAAGCCAACCCCAGTGCCAAGCTCACCGCCACATGGCCGCGCACCGAAGGACAGATCCCCACTTATTATGCCCACAAACGCACAGGCCGCCCCGTAGATACCGTGGGTACCGTCCAATTTAACATTGCCCACAAAGCAGTGTATCTGGATGAAGAAAGCACACCCCTCTTTCCCTTTGGTTTTGGCCTCAGTTATACCCACTTCAGCTATTCAGACCTCAAGGTGCTCACCCCCACCATCAACAAGACGCAATCGCTCAAAGTGGCTGCCACCATCACCAACACAGGCGCTGTTGCCGGTACCGAGATCGTTCAGCTTTACGTGCGCGATCTGGTAGGCGTGGTCACCCGCCCGGTGAAGGAATTGAAAGACTTCAAACGCATCTGCCTCAACCCCGGCGAAAGTTGTATTGTGGAATTTGATCTTCCCGCCACCAAGCTGACCTTTTTGGATTACGACCTGCAACCTGTTTTAGAGCCAGGTGAATTCTACGTTTGGATCGCGCCTAACTCAGCAGACGGTTTGCGCGGTTCTTTTGAACTAGTCTGAACTGAATCGAAGCTATAATTAACCTGCCCGTGAGAACTTTTACGGGCAGGATGTTTATCCCAGGCTGACGGAAGCCCTTTATGAAGTATAAGAAACCCACCGCCCAAGATCTACGCCGAGTGAACAGCGCAGAGATCCTGCGCAAGATCTATTTTGACGGCCCCATCTCGCGCCTTGAAGTCAGCCAACAGATCGGCATCAGCCCAGCCACGGTGACCAACATTGTCTACGACCTGCTGGAAAAGAACCTGCTGGTGGAATCTGGCAGCAAACGCTCTGAAGGCGGACGCCCCAGCACCCTGCTCACCATCAACCCCGGCTACGGTTATTTTCTCGGCAGCGAGGTGGGTGAGTCTTTCATCAATATCGAACTTTTTGACATTCGCTTTAACTCCTGCCAGAAAGTCTCTTTTCCGCTTAATAAAGCCCACATCGACCCTGAGCAAGTGGAAGAGAAGATCTCGCTGGGTATTCAACAAGTGCTCGCAGCATCGGGCGTCAAAGAACAAAAGGTCATTGGCATGGGGGTGGGGTTTCCTGGCCTGGTAGATCCGGTCAAAGGCATTTCTGTTTTCACACCCAATTGGGGCTGGCATGATGTCCCGCTGCTGAAGGCGATCAAAAGAAAACACCCCTTCCCTATGTTCCTGGAAAATGGCGCCAAAGCCATGGCTATGGGTGAAGCGCTTTTCGGCGCCGGCCGTGGCGTGAACAACCTGACGGTGCTGTTGATGGGAACCGGAGTAGGCTGCGGCATCATCTCAGACCGCTCCCTGTTCCGCGGCAGCGTGAACAGCGCCGGTGAAATTGGTCATACCATCATGAATATTGATGGGCCGGCATGCCGCTGCGGCGGTCACGGCTGCACCGAGGTTTACCTGGGTGCCAACGGCATCATTGAGCGTTACCGTGTCCTTAACGCAGACCCTGACAAGCCCGACCAATATGACCAGATTGCCAATATTCAATATATTTTAGATAAATTTGCTCAAGGACAGCCGGCTGCTGTTCAAATTGTAGAAGAAACCTTACGTTATCTGGGCGTCACTCTGGCCAACCTCATCAACCTACTCAACCCGCAACTGCTGTTGTTGGGAGGTTGGTCTGGCCTGCTGTTTGGCAGCCGATTCTTGGACAAGATCAAAGAACAGACCGCTTATTATGCGCTGGAACAATCGCTGGCGCACACCAACATCCGCTTGTGCGAACTGGCAGAAGATTCCGTCTCCAAGGGAGCTGCTTCTCTGGTATTGGAACACTTCTTCGAGAGTGGTGGCGAGCTTGCATAAATTCGGCTGATACGCCACCAGAATACAGGTGATTTTTCACAGTATAATTCGCAGCATCCAGCTTAATATGGAGAACTTATATGTCTGATAATGAAGAAAAGGTCACGCCCAAGATCGTCATCCGCCGAGACGGTGCTTACAAGGTTTACGGCAGTATTCCCTTGGTCCACAAGACCCAGGTGGTCTCTGAATATGGAGAGCCGCTTACCTGGAAAAAAGACTTTGAATATCCTCTCAAGGCTGAATACTCTCTATGCCGTTGTGGCAGAAGTAAAGAGATGCCCTACTGTGATAGTGCCCACAATGATTTTGATTTTGACGGCACCGAGACCGCAGATACCCATACCCATGCTGAGCGCCAGGTAGAACTGGAAGGTGGCAAGGGGATTATAGTGAAGAAAGATGATTATCTGTGCATGAATTCCGGCTTTTGCGGCAACCGCCTCACCAACATTGATGAGATGATCGCCCGCACCGATGAACCCGCAGTGCGCGCCGAGATCATTGCCATGATCGAGCGTTGCCCCTCCGCTGCCTACGTTTATTCCATGAAGGCGGGCGAGCCAGATATTGAGCCCGATCTGCCCATGCAAATTGCCGCTACCACTGAGATCACCGAATATGGCCCCATTGAAGGACCCTTCTGGGTGACTGGCAACATCCCCATTGAGCGCGCCGACGGCCAACCCTTTGAGACGCATAACCGCGTCACCCTGTGCAATTGTGGGGAGTCCTGCAAGAAGCCTTTTTGTGATGGCACCCACCGCACACTTCAAGAAGAGAAATTAAAAAAACAGATCGGTTGATCTGACCATCAAGAAAGCCCAAGCCGCGGACATTAGTCTGCGGCTTTTTGTGTTGTGCATCAATTTTTGCTTCTTAACACCATCTTAACCCCCATCTGGATATAACTGAGGCCGTTGGAGGAAACCATGAAAGACCTTGTATTTGTTCTCTTGCTCGTTTTCTTTTTTGCCCTCTCGTTTCTCTTTCTGAAGGGCCTTGAAAAGATAAAAGGATAGTTATGAACTTACTTTATTGGATTGCTGGAATCATTGCCTTTTTGCTGCTGGTCTACTTGTTCGCAGCGCTTTTGATCACGGAGAAATTTGAATGACGTTACTTGGTTGGGGTCAAATCATAGCATTTTTGCTGTTTTTATTGCTTTTGGTAAAACCACTCGGGGGATTCATGGCCAGGGTGTTCCAGGGGCAAACCACTTTCTTAAGCCGTTTACTCACCCCGGTTGAACGCTTTTTTTATCGCCTTGCCGGTGTAGATGAAAATGTAGAAATGTCCTGGAAGACCTATGCCGCTGCTCTTTTGCTGTTCAACTTTTTAGGCATCCTCTTCTTGTATGCGCTCTTGCGCTTGCAGGGATTGTTCTCTGGCAGTGCTGCTGTAGCGCCTGACCTTTCATTCAACACAGCGGTCAGCTTTGTAACCAATACCAACTGGCAGGCCTATGCCGGTGAAAGCACCCTGGCCAACCTGACGCAAATGCTT
>CAZWKK010000092.1:0-7384 GCA_964634855.1 uncultured Anaerolinea sp. | reverse complement strand
CGCTTCTTTGGCGAAGTGGAGGGGCCAAAGACCTTCACCTGGCCAGAGTTCTCGCAATTGCCTCGTACTAAAGTGGTAATGGATATTCACTGCGTCACCCGTTGGAGCAAATTTGACACCGAGTGGGAAGGGGTGAGCGTACGCGATCTGGTGGAGAACAAGATCATCAAGCTAAAACCGGCTGCCAGGTTTGTGATGCAGCATGCTGAATTTGGCTTTACCGCCAACCTGCCCCTTGATGTTGTACTGGCAGAAAACTTTTTGCTGGCAACCCATTTTAATGGAGAGCCCATCAGCGCAGATCACGGTGCGCCAGTACGAGGCGTAGTGGGGGCGATCCCTAGGCGGGATGACCTGATAGTGCCGTATTTTTGGAAGGGCGCCAAATGGTTGCGCGGCCTGGAATTTACCAGTCAGGACCACCCGGGTTTTTGGGAACAGGCAGGCTATCATAATGAAGCAGATGTTTGGAAGGAAGAACGGTTTGGTTAACGTTTTCCTTAAAATTAAGGAACGATAGCCAGATTTGGTTGATATTCTTGATTATTTTGTTACACTTTACATTAAACAAATAAGAGGAGAAATATCATGAAACTAACCCCACCTAAAAAACTTACTTTTTGGCTTTCAATCATCCTTGGTGCACTGGGCGTCATTGCCAAACTTGGTTTGGTTCCTGTGCTCGCCCCCTATGCCATCTGGCTTGTAGTGGCCGGCCTGGTTCTGTTGGCCCTCGGCAACGCCGTCAAAGGCTTCTAATTAGCATCAATTCAGAGAGCGGGCCAGCAACGGTCCGCTTTTTGGTTTAAATCCGAATCAATATGCGGGCATTTATTGTTTAATTCGCCTACAAAAATGAATATCTTTCAATTATTACAGGAGATTGCTTCTGGCAGCAAAAAGCGCTGCCATCGCAATGACGAGATTCTGATCTAGATGCGAAAAGTCTTAAGATTGCCATCAAGTGCACAGGCCTTTTTCTTTAATCATCGGCACTCGCGGTATAATGGGGCATCTCAATTTATAGCCTGTCCTCAAACAGGAGGAAAAATGACGCAACCACTCGATTTTCAATCTGTAATTATGACCTTACAAAAATTCTGGGCCGACCACGGTTGTCTGATCTGGCAGCCATACTACACCCAGGTTGGCGCAGGTACCATGAACCCTGCCACCTTCCTGCGCGTATTGGGTCCTGAGCCCTGGAGTGTGGCTTACGTTGAACCCTCCATTCGTCCTGATGATGGACGCTACGGGCAGAACCCCAACCGCTTTCAGCAGCACTATCAGTTCCAGGTGATCCTCAAACCGGATCCAGGCAACCCGCAAGAACTCTATTTGCAGTCTTTGGAAGCTCTGGGCATTGATCCACGCCAGCACGATATCCGCTTTGTGGAAGACAACTGGGAATCCCCGGCCTTAGGCGCCTGGGGTCTTGGCTGGGAAGTCTGGCTGGATGGGCAAGAGATCACCCAGTTTACCTACTTCCAGCAGGCAGGCGGTCTGGTCGTTGACCCCGTAGCCGTGGAGATCACCTACGGGCTGGAGCGCATCACCATGCCGCTGCAGCGCGCCCATCATTTCCGCGAGATGAAGTGGAACAAAGACATCACCTATGGCGATATCAATTACCAGGGTGAGGTGGAACACAGCAAATACTACTTCGAGATCGCTGATGTAGATCGTCAGCGCCAACTTTACAAGATCTATGAACAGGAAGCTGAAGAGGCCCTAAAGAACGGCCTTGTCCTGCCTGCCCATGACTATGTGTTGAAATGCTCCCATACCTTTAACGTGCTCGATACCCGCGGCGCCATCGGCGTGACCGAACGCCAGGTGCTGTTTGGCAAAATGCGTGACCTGGCTCACCGCACTGCTGAAGCTTACGCTGAACAGCGTAAACAATTGGAATATCCCTGGCTGAAGAAGGACGAAGAAAAAGCCAGTTCAAGTAAAGTCGCGGCTCCCGCTGCATTGCCCACCAAACCAGCGCCTTT
Source organism: uncultured Anaerolinea sp. (assembly GCA_964634855.1). Taxonomy (GTDB): domain Bacteria; phylum Chloroflexota; class Anaerolineae; order Anaerolineales; family Anaerolineaceae; genus UBA6107. The sequence goes on along the minus strand of CAZWKK010000092.1, from coordinate 5,387 downwards.
CTTGTTTGAGATCGGTACCGAAGAACTCCCCGCCGCTGATCTGGAAGCCGCCGTCTCTCAATTAAAGGAACGCGTTCCGGCGTTGCTCGATGAGCTGCGTCTGGAACACGGTAAAATCACCGTGCAGGGCACCCCGCGCCGCCTGGTGGCCATGGTGGAAGACCTGGCCGAGCGCCAGCAAGACCGCACCACCGTCGTCAAAGGCCCTCCGGCCAGCCGCGCATTCGATGAAAGCGGCGCTCCCACCCGTGCGTGCGAGGGCTTTGCCCAGAGCAAGGGCGTGGATGTAAAAGCATTGGAAGTTCGCGAGATCGATGGTGGTAAGTATGTGGTAGCCCTGGTTAAAGAGGACAGCCGCAACACCTATGATGTGTTGTTAGAAGCGCTGCCCGGCCTGGTGGCCAACATCAAGTTTGATAAATCCATGCGCTGGAACAATACCAACATCGCTTTCTCTCGCCCCATCCGCTGGTTGTTAGCTTTGCTGGGTGATGTCGCTGTACCGTTTGAATATGCCGGAATGACCGCCAGCAATACCACCCGTGGTCTGCGCTTCTATGAACCGGAGCAGATCAAGGTCAGCTCCATTGCCGAGTATGAAGCAGCCCTTAAGAAGCAGGGCATCATTCTGGATCCGGATTTGCGCAAGAACACCATCCGCGAGCAGGTGAAAAAGCTCATGGCCGAGGTGAATGCCGAGGTAAAAGTGGAAGAAACCCTGCTGGATGAAGTGACCCAGTTGGTGGAAGCCCCCACTGCCTTACGCGGCACCTTTGCAGAGGAGCACCTTAAACTGCCCTCCGAAGTGTTGATCTCGGTGATGAAGAAACATCAGCGTTACTTCCCGGTGCAAGATAAAGATGGCAATTTGCTGCCGTATTTCATCGCCGTACGTAACGGTGACAGCAACGGTATCGAGACCGTGGCCGATGGCAACGAACAGGTGATCCGTGCCCGTTTTGCCGATGCCACCTTCTTTATTAAGGAAGACCTGCAATATAAGCTGGAAGATGAACTGGGCCGACTGGGCACGCTTACCTTCCAGTTCAAGCTGGGTTCCATGCTGGACAAGTCCAAACGCATCGAAGCCATGATGCCCGCCTTGAGCGAATACTTTGGGTTGAGCGAGGCTGAGCGCAAAACCGCCGCCCGCGCCGCCAAACTGAGCAAAGCTGACCTGGTTACCCACATGGTGGTAGAAATGACCAGTCTGCAAGGCGTGATGGGCCGCTATTATGCCCTGCACTCCGGCGAGACAAAAGAAGTAGCTCAAGCTATTTACGAACATTACCTGCCGCGTTCCACCGGCGACACCTTACCTGCCAGTAAAGTGGGTATGGTGTTGGGCATTGCAGACCGTCTGGATACCCTGGCCGGCCTCTTTGCTGCTGGTTTAGCCCCCACAGGCACGAAAGATCCATTTGCCCAGCGCCGTGCTGCGCTTGGTTTGGTGCAAAGCCTTTCCGGCGCCAATGTTGATTTTGACCTGGCAGAGGGAATTGCCCTGGCCAGCCAGAATCTGCCCATTCCTTCAGATGAGAAGATCCGTCAGGCCTGCCTGGAATTCATTGTGGGCCGCCTCAAGAACAGCCTCACCGATCAGGGCTACCGCTACGACGTGGTAGATGCCGTTCTGGCAGAGCAAAATACCAACCCGGCTGGTGTGATGCGCGCCGTGAAGGAACTCAGCGATTGGATGACCCGTGCCAACTGGAGTACCGTGCTGCAAGCCTATGCCCGTTGCGTGCGCATCACTCGCGACCAGAAGAGCCTCTTCCCCATCAACGTGGAAGCCTTTGAAGAACCCACTGAAAAAGCCCTCTACGAGGCCATTGAGCGCATCGAGAAGACACCGCGTGCTGCTGGCAGTGTAGAAGATCTGATGCAGGCCTTCGTGCCCGCCATCCCGGCCATCAACAATTTCTTTGATGCCGTGCTGGTGATGGCAGAAGACACCACCGTACGCGCCAACCGCCTGGGACTGCTGCAACGGGTGGCAGGCCTTGCTAAAGGTGTGGCAGATTTCTCCTTCTTGGAAGGATTCTAGAGCGAGTTTTTGAAAATACGAATTCCGGAGATTCTTATCTCCGGAATTTTGCTTTATATGCTTCTTGTTTTGTTCATTCTTCGGCTTGATTTTAATTTGATTTTGGGTCAAAATATACAACATTCACTACCCCATTCCTTTTCATCTTGAACATGAACACTGATTCGTCTGGTAAGGGAGACTCATTCAAACATTCTTATGGCTGTAATTGACGAGATCAAAGCCCGGATCGACATTGTAGACCTCGTATCAGAATCGGTGAAGTTACGCCGTTCTGGTAAGAGCTATACGGGTTTTTGCCCTTTCCACACCAACACCAAGACGCCGGCTTTTGCTGTGTTCCCGGATTCTGGCACCTGGCGCTGTTTTGGCCAATGCAATGAAGGCGGCGATATCTTCAAGTACGTGATGAAGAAAGAGGGTTGGGATTTCAGTGAGGCACTGCGATACCTGGCTGACCGGGCGGGTGTTAAGCTGGAACAGCTGACCCCAGAAAAACAAGCAGAGGACGATCAAAACGACCGGCTGCGTGGATTGTTGGAAGAAGCAGCTAAGTTTTACCATGATCTTCTATTGCACACCCCTGCCGGAAAACCGGCATTAACTTACATTCAAAAACGCGGGCTGACGCCTGAAACGCTTGAGATCTTTCAGTTGGGCTATGCCCCCGATTCGTACGAATCCACCTTAACCCATCTGCGTGGGTTGGGCTACGCCACCTCAGAGATGTCTGCGGTGGGCCTGGTAAATGAGCGTGACAGCGGCGGTGTGTACGACAAATTCCGCAATCGGGTTACGTTCCCCATTCGCGACGGGCAGGGCAGGATGGCTGGTTTCGGTGCCCGCATCCTCAACCCGGAGGATCAGCCCAAGTTCCTCAACTCACCCCAGACGGTTTTGTTTGACAAAAGCCATTTGCTTTACGGGCTTGACCAGGCACGCAAGGCCATCCGCGCCAAAGACCAGGTGGTGATTGTTGAAGGCTACCTGGATGTGATCTTGCTGCATCAGGCTGGCTATGCAAATACAGTTTCCCCCATGGGGACTGCCCTCAATGAAGATCAATTACGCTTCCTCAAGCGTTACACCCGCCATATTGTTCTGGCGCTTGATCCAGATGCCGCCGGTGAAAAGGCCACGCTGCGCGGTCTGGAACTGGCACGGAATGCCCTGGACCGCGAAGAGGAACTGGTATTTGACGCCCACGGCCTGCTGCGCCATGAGGCGCGATTACAGGCAGATGTGCGTGTCACCACCCTGCCAGAAGGCAAAGACCCTGATGAGGTGGTGCTGCAGGATCCGCAGGAATGGCAGCGCATTCTGGATTCCGCCAAGCCAATTGTGGTGCATGTAATGGAAACGCTGGCATCACACGCCAACTTGGATGATGCCAAGGTAAAGTCAGATATTGTGGCGCAGGTGCTGCCGCTTATTGAAGATGTGCCCTCACCGGTGGAGCGCGATGCCTACCGCCAACAATTGGCTCGTCTGCTCAAGCTGGATGAGCGTACCTTATTGGGCAGTCAGCGTGTTTATAACAGTACACCGCGCCGCCGCCGTACCCGGGTAGACGCGTTACCTTCTGAAAAGCCAACTGCTCAAGGCGAAAAGAAGATCGAAAACCGGGCCTACAATCTGGAAGGCCATTGTTTGGAACTGCTCTTGCACAAAATTGATGATCTGTATGCGTTGGATCGGGCTCTACAAATGAACGGATTGGATCGGCTATCGCAAGACGATTTTGAAAATGCCGAGCATCAGCTCATCATTAAAGTACTGATGGATGGACTCACTCAAGATGCGCAAGAGCCCCAGGAATTTATTCGTGAGCACATTCCAGAAGATCTGCAAGAACGTTACGCTTTGCTGGTCAAGCCGGGTACTCTAGACCAGGAAAAGAATGGCGATAAGATCTTGGAAGATCTCATCAGAACCATTATGAATCTTCGCTTGTTACGTGTTAAGGAAACCCTGAACCAGTTGCGCTTTATGCAGCAGGAAGAGCCGGAAACAGAAGAAGAAAAACAAACCTGGCAGAAAATGACCCTTCAGTACACGTTGCTTCGCGGAAAACTCGATCAGGCGATCGGCCGTCCGCAATTGACAAGTTGATTTTAAGGATTATGGTATAGTTAACCCATGCCCAAGACCCCATCCAAGGCCACAACTCGTACTAGCAGTGCAAAAACGCCCAAATCTGGTGCTGCCAAAAAGGCACCACGAGCTAAAAATGGCTTGAAGATCCCTTTGGGTGAAAATGCTTCGCTCGAAGACGATGCACTGATAAAACAAGAGCCAGATGATTCCGCACTGGTTCAAAGCAGTGGTGAGTGGAACGAACTGGTTAGCGAAGATCCCTTAGAGATCCTGGAAGATCCTTCCATTGCGTTGGAACTTTCAGAAGATCCGGTGAGGCTCTACCTCAAAGAGATCGGGCAGATCCACCTGCTGGATGCTGATAGTGAATTTCGCCTGGCGGCTCGCATTGAAGCTGTCGTGCGCGTAGATAAAGCCCGCCAAGGCATCAAAGCGACCAAAGAGGCGGAGGGGTATTACAAAGAGCTTTACGGCAACCTGCTTAATGACATGGTGGAAAACTGGGTGGGGTTGCAAGAAACAGCTAAAACGGTAAACAAACAAGAAATTCCCGATCTGGCCCTCGTACTGGCTGAAGGACAATTGCTCAAACGCCAGTGGCAGGCAGATGATCCTTCCTATCTGCGTTCATATCTTGACAATGGTCAATGGGGCAGAGATGCTGCCTGGGAAGTGTTGGTGCGCCAAGCTTTTACCATTTTCCTCACCATGTATCTGCTGCCAGATGCCATCGCCCAGTCCACCCTCGATTATTTGACCAAAAACGAGACCATGCCCAGCCTTACCTGGCTGAAACGACACTTGCCAGAAGATAAAGAGCTGGCTGCCGAAATTGATGAAGTTCATCGCCGCGCTGATGAATCCAACCAAACCTTAATCCGGGCCAACCTGCGCCTGGTGGTGAGTATTGCCAAACGCTACCTCGGCCGTGGTATCTCATTCCTGGATCTGATCCAGGAGGGTAACTTGGGTTTGCTGCGCGCCGTCTCAAAATTTGATTCCACCCGCGGCTTCAAGTTCTCTACCTACGCCACCTGGTGGATCCGCCAATCGATCAGCCGCTATATTGCAGAGCATGCCCGCACCATCCGAATCCCGGTACATTTATTTGAGGCTATTACACGCATCTTACGCGTGCAGCGCAACCTGGTGCAAACTCTGGGGCGTGAACCGACCCTGGAAGAACTGGCACTGGAGACCGAGATGTTATCTGCTGAAGATGTAAAAGCCATCCGCAGCGCAC
>CAZWKK010000091.1:0-7421 GCA_964634855.1 uncultured Anaerolinea sp. | reverse complement strand
GGGGTGCTGAGATCTACCACTCCCTCAAGACCGTCCTCAAAGCCCGCGGCTACACAACCCTGGTGGGCGATGAAGGTGGCTATGCCCCCGCTCTGAAAGCCAACAACGAAGCCGTCGAGGTCATCCTCGAGGCAATTGAAAAAGCTGGCTACAAAGCTGGCGAACAGGTAGCCATCGCACTCGATCCGGCCGCCTCTGAACTGTACGAAGAAGACACCAAACTCTACAATCTGCGCAAGGAAGGCAAGAAACTCACCGGCGAGCAGATGGTAGATTTCTGGAAGAACTGGGTCCGCCAGTACCCCATCGTCTCCATTGAAGACGGTTTGGCTCAGGACGACTGGGAATCCTGGAAGTTGTTGACCAAGGAAATTGGCGACAAGGTTCAGATCGTCGGTGATGACCTGCTGGTCACCAACCCCGAACGTGTGCGCCGCGCCATCAAAGAGAACGCCTGCAACGCTTTGCTCGTCAAAGTCAATCAGATCGGTTCCCTCACTGAGACCATTGAAGCTGTTGAGACCTGCCATCGTAATGGCTGGCGTGCAGTCACCTCTCACCGCTCTGGTGAGACCGAAGACGCCACCATCGCTGATATCGCCGTGGCTTTCAACACTGGCCAGATCAAGACCGGTGCCCCCGCCCGCTCTGACCGTGTGGCTAAATACAACCAGCTCCTGCGCATCGAAGCCGAACTCGGCGACGCTGCCAAATACGCTGGCTGGGCTGCCCTCAAAGCTCGCTCCTAGTTTTGTTCTAAACAATAGATTTTTCAGGCATCCACAGATTTGTGGATGCCTGATCTTTTAACTGGTCACATGACGAGGGGCAAATCAATTTAATCGTGATACATTAATAAAGGTGGGTGATATTCTTTGCAAGTTCAGGGAGCACAAATATGGGTGAAAATAAATTAAACAAAACTTTACAATCCCTCACTGCAACATCGGTGCTAGATGTTGCCACTGGATCCGGATTCTTTGCCGAACTTCTTAAAGAAAATGTAATAGGAGTGAAAACCGTTTATGGAGTGGACCAGAAACCCTTTGACCCAGAACGCATGAAGGTCTTTAGCCAACCCGGGTGTAGTTACCGCAAAATGAATGCCGCCCGGCTCGATTTTCTAGACAACAGTTTTGATCTGGTGGCCATATCCAACTCAATCCACCACTTCCCCAACCCTGAAGAGGTATTGCAAGAAATGAATCGGGTCCTGAAACCCAGCGGCAGCTTTGTGGTTTTTGAAATGTTTAACAACTACCAAACCCCCGCGCAATTGAACGCCGTCCACCTCCATCAATGGTGGGCCAAGATCAACCAGGCCAATGGCGTGTTCCACGACCCAAGCTACGACCGCGAAGATGTAATTGCCTTGCTGGCGAAGATCTTGCCTGGCGCCTGGCAGTATGAAGACATCCTCCCCGAAGACAAAGACCCCTTTGATAACGAAACCCTAAAAGAGATCGACGATAACATTACCCAGAATATTACGGCCTGCAAAGATCTTAAAGGCGGTTCTGATCTAATCCAGCAAGCTCAGGGGTTACGAGCAGCCATTCATCAAAGCGGATTCCAATCAGCCACAGAATTGCTGGCAATAGGGAAAAAGTCGTCATTGGTCACTTCCCATTAGTTAAAAATCTGATATTCTAGAAGTATTCAGTCAATAGTAAATTGGAGGATCGGAGCATGCATTTATTTAATTCAATGAATTTACAACCTTATTTTAGTGATCCTCTTGCTACAAATTGGAGTGGATTTGAAATTTATATAACAATCATTCTCACACTTGTATTCACAGGTTTTGCGATCTATGAATCATTTGGTTTTGAGAAAAGAAAAATTATTGGGAATGTGATAGCTGCCTTGCTTTGTATTGGCGCTGCCTTTTTCATATCAATTCGCTGGTTAAATAATCTGGCAGTTCTAATTCGTGCACTTGGGTGGCTTTTCTTGATATTGATCGGTCTTGCTTCAATACTACTAATTCTAATAGGCGTTTTTGTTACTGACCAGTTTAACGGTGAAAAGGGTACGCAAAAAAGAATCTTAACCATAGGCGGTGGATTGTTTGGATTTTTGTTATGTGTTCTGATCAGTTGGCAGGTGCTTCATTTTCCCTTTTTAAGCAATCTTTCTTGGAGGAGCCCTTTCATTTATGGAACGATCATGGCAATCCTAATATCTGTCCTGTTAGGGTACCTGATCAATGGAATTAAAACTTCCATTTGGAAAAGTGGAAATGCCATTGATAAAAGGGCAGAATGGAGATTTGTAGGGAGTAATTCAAAATACAAAGACGCAACTGTACGAGATTTGTACGAACATCAAAACGGTCATGGCAGTTGGGAAAAATCCAATAACGCAACCATTAAAACACTTCGTTGGATTGGATGTGGGGCAGCCACTTTTCTTCCTTTTTGGCTTTTTAGCAACGACATCCATATTTTTACTCAATTCAGATTCTTGTCGCCTATATATTATGAATTTTATCGTATGGCAACAGGTCAACGGATCGGTCTATATATTACCCTTTTTATAATTTCAGGAATCATAACCCTTTATTTCAGCTCAAAATCTGAAAAATACATATAGCCATTCGAATAACTAAGACCAAAAATACCGTCTACAATAGTAGACGGTATTTTTTCACCTGATAATTTCTGTCAGACTGAGTTTATTTTGAAAAGAGTTTGCTTATTTCATCCACAACGATCTTCTGTTGCTCTTCGCGGCTGATGGTAGCAGCATTATCTCCGCTCTGATTGCCATACCAGCCAAAATAAGCATGGTTGCCGCCGCTAATTTCAACAAATTGAGTACCTTTCGGCAACAAGACTCTTGAAGCGTCAATCTTTTCCGGGGTCGCCAGACCATCCATTGATCCGGAGATGGATAAGACTTTACCGTTATAAGTGCTCAGATCATCACTGCTGGCGGGATAGGAGGCCAGGAACACAAGCCCTTCAAATTGATCCGGATGCTTGAAAAGATAATTCGCTGCCATAGAGCCGCCCAGCGAATGGCCGCCTATGAACCAGTGTTTGACCGTTGGCAGCAACGCGATGCCCTCTGAAGCCTTCTCAATGCCAAATACAGCCAGGTTCAGGGGCATTCTGGGGATGAGAACTTCATAGCCCTGAGCCGCTAATTGATGCGCCATCGGCGCGTAGGCGCGGTAATCTACTCGTCCACCTGGATAAAAAATGAACCCGGTCTCTGCCTGCCCGATCGCCGGTGAAAAGACCAACCAATTCCCGCTGGTAACCGTCACCTGGGCGTCAGAGTTCAATACCGCCAACGCTTCAGGCATGGGAGCAGCAGCAGACTCTCCCCAGACCACAAACCCGGCCACAAATAAGATCAAGACCGAGAGCAAACCTAACAGGACTTTTTGCCAACGTTTCATCGGATCACCTCAAAAGAAAGTTTAACCTGACCGAGAGCAAACTACAAACCGGTCTGGGTTCAACCTTATACAAAATGCTATTTTAGAAGATCGTGGGATTTTTGCCAGATAGCATCAAACATGACTGGTGTCAGTTTACCAGTCTGGGTATTCTGGCGGCTAGGGTGGTACGACCCCAATAACCACTGCTTCCCCGTTTGCCCTTGTGCCAGGGTACCGTGACCAAAATCCACTTTGGGGAGGGATGATCCACGCTGGTTGAGGATCTGAGTACAAATATCGTAGGCAATCTTCCCCAGCGCCACCACCCCTTGCAGATTCTTTAAAGCATCCATCTCTGCCAGCAAATAAGGGCGGCAATTAAGCAATTCTGCAGGTAAGGGTTTATTATCCGGCGGGGCGCAACGCCCTACAGCTGTGATGAAAACATCTTTCAGTTCCAGACCATCGTTCGGGTCCATGCCCGTCGGTTGATTGGCCATGCCAGCCCGGTATAAAGCTCCAAAGAGGAACTTGCCAGAATCATCGCCGGTGAACATACGCCCGGTGCGGTTGGAGCCGTGTGCCCCTGGCGCCAGCCCTACGATGAGGATACGTGCCGCCGGGTCGCCAAAGCCGGGAACGGGTTTGCCCCAGTAAGGCTCATCGCGGTAGGCGCGCCGTTTGACCCGTGCCACCTCTTCACGGTATTCCACCAGGCGTGGACAAAGCCGGCAGGCAATGACCTGTTCTTCGATACGTTGGAGAGGTTCGGGAAGTGGATTCATCTCAAAGGATCAGCATGGCGTCGCCAAAGGAATAAAAGCGGTACTTGCGCTTAACGGCCTCGCGGTAGGCGTCCAGGATCTTTTCCCGTCCGGCAAAGGCGCTAACCAGCATGATGAGGGTGGATTCTGGCAGATGAAAATTGGTGATCATGGCGTCCACCAGCTGAAATTCATACCCGGGCAGAATGAAAAGCTGGGTCGGCCCGCTGATGGGTGCAGCTGTATGCGCTTTGCCGCTGGCCTTCGCGCAAGACTCCAGCGTACGCACACTGGTGGTTCCCACGGCTATGACCCGTCCGCCGTTCTGGTGAGTCTCGTTGATCAGCGCAGCGGTTTCCGGGGTTACCTCACACCATTCAGAATGGATCTGATGGGTGGTAGGATCGTCTTCGGTGACAGGGGCGAAGGTGTCCAGCCCTACATGCAGGGTCACCCGGGCAAAGCGAATGCCTTCAGCCTCCAGGGCAGCCATCAGCTCAGGGGTAAAGTGCAGCCCGGCCGTGGGCGCCGCTGCTGAGCCGCTCTGGGCGGCGTTAGAGTAAACGGTTTGGTATCGTTCCGGATCACGCAGTTTTTCATGAATATAAGGCGGCAGGGGCATCTCGCCCACATTGGGCAGCAACCCTTCCAGGGGAGCTGAGAACTTCACCACCCTGTGACTGCCCTCCAGTACTTCCATTACCTCTGCCTGCGGCCCGCCATCAATCAGTGCCGTGGCGCCAACCATCATTTTCTTACCGCCGACCAGCACTTCCCAGGTATCGGAGCTGAGCCGCTTGAGCAGCAACAACTCTACTTTGCCTCCGCTGGGCTTATGGGCAAATATCCTGGCTGGGATGACGCGCGTCTGGTTGATGACCAGTAGATCGCCTTTCTTGAGGTAAGTACCGATATTCTTGAAGATCGCATCTTCCTGCCCCTCTTGGCCGCGCCGCAGTACCATCAATCGGGAATTGTGGCGGGGTTCAATGGGCGTCTGAGCAATGCGCTCAGGCGGCAGGTCGTAATGAAAATCAGATGTTTGCATGCTTTTACTCGATCAATCGGGGTTGTTTTTCCTGGGCTACATACTTCCTGCCCAGGTGTTCGTAAGCTTTTTGAGTGGCTACCCGCCCCTGCGGGGTGCGATCCAAAAAGCCAAGTTGCAGCAAATAAGGTTCCACCACGTCCATGATGGTATCTGGCTCTTCGCTGATGGAAGCGGCGATTGTGGCCAGGCCTACGGGTCCACCGTTGTATTTATCAATGATGGTTACCAATACGCGGCGATCAACATCATCCAGCCCAAGTTTATCTACGGCCAGCAGGTCGAGTGCGTCACAGGCACAATTGCGATCAATGAGGCCGGTGGAGCGTACCTGAGAGTAATCACGGACACGGCGTAAGAGACGTAATGCCACCCGAGGAGTACCGCGAGCGCGGCGGGCGATCTCTGCCACGCCGTCTTGCTCGGTTTCCACGTTCAGCAGCCCTGCAGCGCGTTTGACGATCTTCTGCATGGCCGTTTGGTCGTAGTAATCCAGGCGGTAAACAGCGCCAAAACGGGCACGCAACGGTGAGGTGACCAGGGCAAGCCGTGTAGTTGCACCAATGACGGTAAATTTGGGTAATTTCAGACGGATGGAGCGGGCAGCCGGGCCTTTGCCAATGATGATGTCCAGGGCATAATCTTCCATGGCCGGGTAGAGCACTTCCTCCACAGCCCGCCCCAGACGGTGGATCTCATCAATGAATAAAATATCCCCCGCTCGCAGGTTGGTGAGAATGGCAGCCAGGTCGCCGGTACGTTCAATGGCAGGGCCGGAAGTGATCTTGATGTTCACACCCATTTCATTGGCCAGCAAAAAGGCCAGCGTGGTTTTGCCCAATCCTGGGGGACCGTAAAAGAGCACATGGTCCAGAGATTCACCTCGCTGCCTGGCAGCAGCAATAAGGATCTCCAGGTTTTCCTTCACCTGGTCCTGGCCGATCAGCTCTTTTAAACTGCCAGGCCGGATGGAGGTGTCCAACCGGTCATCTGGCTTGAGTTCGGGGTCGGTAATGCGCTCGTCTTGGTTCACCATATGGTTGATTATACCGTAACTGGTCTTTATTCAAATCGTGAAAATCGTTCTCGCGCAGTGACGCAGCCCCACAACCCCACAAGGGGGTGCAAAAATCGCAGGGGGTGCAAAAACCGCAAGATCGCAGAGAAGAGCTTTTAAGGTCAAAAAAATTCGAGAAATTCGTGTAATTCGTGGGCAAGATCTACTCACGCGAAGACGCGACCCCACAAGGGGGTGCAAATACCGCAAGGACGCGAAGAAATGGATTTGTGCACCTAATAATTAGAGAAATTCGTGTAATTCGTGGGCAGCTCTTATTAATTGATCTTTGTGAAAATTGCTCTAAAAATTCGTTCAATTCGTGGATAGCACGTAGTAAATCCCCCATTGCGAAAAAGGATAATCACGCTATAATAGTCAAAATCTCAAGGAGCAATTATGCCAAATGTCACTACTTCCAATCACCCATTGATCCAGCATAAGCTGGCCAAATTAAGGGATGTTGAAACTGATCCCCGCAAATTCCGCGAACTCGTTCGCGAAATCTCCATTCTTCTGGCTTATGAAGCCACTGCTGACATGTTATTGGAACCGACTGAAGTGCAAACCCCCATTGCCAAAACAGCCGGTTCCGTTCTTAAAGACAAGATCGGGCTCGTGCCCATCTTGCGCGCAGGGCTGGGCATGGTAGAAGGCTTTTGGGAACTCGTGCCCGGTTGCGAGGTCTGGCACATCGGTATTTACCGCGATGAAAAATCTTTGAAACCGGTGGAATACTACAACAAGCTGCCGACCGAACCCACCGTTTCGATGTGCTTCATTTTGGACCCTATGCTAGCCACCGGCGGATCTGCCACAGCCACCGTGGAAGTGCTCAAACGCTGGGGTGTCAAACGCATCAAATTTGTCGGCCTCATCGGCGCTCCTGAAGGTATCGCCCTGATGAACAAGATGTACCCCGATGTGCCCATTCATCTGGCCGCTGTGGATGACCACCTGAACGAGCACGGTTACATCGTCCCCGGTCTGGGTGACGCCGGCGACCGCCAGTTCGGCACCGCATAACCCCTCCTCAAGATGTCTAAAAAGCCCTGGAGTATTGAACTCCAGGGCTTTATTGTGTAATGAAATTGTTTAGGCTTTGGCTGCTGCGGTAATGGCAGTAAAATCGGCCACTTTCAGGCTGGCTCCACCCACAAG
>CAZWKK010000090.1:0-7516 GCA_964634855.1 uncultured Anaerolinea sp. | reverse complement strand
AGATTCTAAAAACTGCAATCGGTAGTGATAATGAAGATGCCAAACGAATTGCTAATGAGGTGATTAATTATCGTGGGGATCATGGGGATTTTCGATGGAAACACCTCTTAGACTAAATAAATTCTGAAATTTTCATGAGTGGATATCAATAACGCACATCTCTGCTTCTCTTTTGTTTTCTCCTGATTAGAACATATTGTCTATTTCGATTATAATGGGTACAGAATTTATTCTACTTAAGTTAATCTGTATTCACTCAATAAACTTATCAAACCATTTATGACATTTCACCCTGATTATCACCTCTTCGTCAGCATCACAGTCAAGAAATTGGTCGCTTCGATCATTGCCTGTTTTCAACCTGTTTATAATCCAGGAAGTTTTCAGTTATCGCAATACACTGAACCATTTACCCTTCAAATCACTTGCCAAAAATGGGGAGATATTGGTCGAGTAGTTTGTTCCGAAGCACAGGCAGGGAAAACTGAACTCCGGTTCGATTCCCCACAGGGCATTACTCCTGATGCCGCAGTTGCAAACGAAAAACTCATCCGAGAAGAATGCCTGAACGTCAGGTGGACACTCGCTGATATATTAAGCCAGAACGATCAAATTGTAATTACCCTCACAGAGGCACTTTACGAAAAACGACTGGAGCGCCAGAAGGAATTCATTGTCTGGCTTTTGGATGGGCTTCAGATTTTTGGATTTAGAGATCTGGGTTCGCCGTTTCCAAGCGTGAATTCCGCCCCTACAGACAAAATTGACCGGCATTTCTATTTTCCAATTCAAGGCACGCCGGCTCAATTTGGCGTCATGATCCGGCAATTCACAACCTTGCTGAGAAGCCAAACTGAATATCAGAAATTACTTTGCCATGTATCTTTAACTGGCAACAAAGACACACTTCAAATTCCATCTGATGCCAATCCGGTGGATGTAAAAATCGGGCTTGCCAAGGATCTGATAGCCATTAATGCGCATCTACTGCCCTCCGCCGGATCGCTGTTACGAGTCCAGATAAGAGGTGTAAAGACCGTCTGGTTCCTATGGGATAAAATTCGAGATGAACTTGAAAAATTGGGGTGGTTTTCATTACCTAATATTCCAGAAAAGTCAGCACTTCATGAAGTTAAGCCAGAACTTCAACCTCAAGAAAAATTTCCGCCTGTTGAAGTTTGGATGGGTATTCCAGACGTAGGTGCTAACCGGGAGGTCCTTCGTCTCTGGCATCAGGGATTAACCTGCGGACAGATTTCTGTTCGAGTAGGTCTGAATGGAAAAACAGTTCTCAATCGGATCAATAAATTGAGAAAAGAATTTGGTATCCAGATTGTTCCCTATCGAAAATCAAATTTCATCAAGAAACCGAAGGATATACCCTCCTGATCCAGTATTTGGGATGAAAAGGGATATCTAAGGGATAAAGAGGGATATCCAGGGCACTTGAACAAAGGATATTCCAAATGGCAGAATGGCGACGTTGAATCAAACGTCGTCATTTTTGTTTGCCAAAAGGAGTTCTATGCTCAATTGTCTCAAAGTTTTGTTTGAACAGCCGGAGTATTCAGCCCTGATCCGTCTCTCGGAACGCGAGATGCGCACGCCGGCTGACCAGGTGCGCCTCATTGTCCGACTGGAACTTGTCCGGCGTGGTTTACTGCAGGACACCCTACCCAACCTCAATCATCCACAGGAGGATAGCCTCAAACATGAATCGACCTGCTGAAACCCTCCAGTTGCCACAGGAGGAGCAGGGAAGGTTGTTAGCGCGCGTCTACGCTTTCATCCTTAGCGATCAATTTATTGAAACACAAAAAGAAATTAATGCGGTCGAAACAGACCAGAAAACCACAAAAAATAAAAAGAACCAAAGCCATGTAACCTCACAAGAAATAGACGCTCAATTTGTCCAGAACCAGGAGTCCACGCTATGAGCATCCAAAACTTACCGCTCTCTGAAAACCATCTCAAGATGCTTACCAAAGAATCAGGCATCTCGGATCAGATGATACAAGAGCGTGGCTATCGCACGATCACGAACGAAGGCGATCTGGTACAGTTTGGTTTTTCGCCGGCACAGCGCCGGGTACCTGGATTGTTAATTCCACTCCATACCACCGATGGCAAGATCGGCCTGCATGTCTACCGTCCAGATAATCCCCGTACCTACGAAGACCGCAGCAAGCGGGAAGCCGATGGCTTGCGACCGGTCAAGGTACTGAAATACGAAATACCAAAGGGTGCCGGCGTAAGAGTGGACTGCCCGCCGGTTTGTCTGAAAACGCTGCAAAATCCGACTATCCCGCTCTTTATCACCGAAGGGCAAAAGAAGGCAGATTCCCTGGCTTCTCAGGGAGCTTGCGCTATTGACTTATTGGGCGTGTGGAACTTCAAAGGACGCAATGAATTCGGCGTAACCACTATCCTAACTGACTTTGATTTCATCGCCTGGGAGAACCGTCTGGTCCGAATTGTCTTCGACTCCGATGTTATGTACAAACCCTCTGTTCGTTTGGCATTGGAACGCCTTACCGAGATCCTGCAACGCAAAGGAGCCACCGTCTCAGCTATCTACCTTCCTAACCACCCAAGTGGAGTCAAATGGGGCGTGGATGACTGGTTAGCCGACGGGCACAACCTGCAAGAACTGGAAGCATTAATCGAACAGCCGCGACCGGTTCCCCAGCCGGCACAGCCTACCATCGAATTGTTGGATGAACCCTCACCTAATATCACTCGTCCTCTGAGTCTGGTGGGCAAACAGGCTTATGCAGCCACCTGGCTGCCAGTCCGTACTACCCGGCGTGAAGTCCTGGATAAACAAGGGAATCTGCTAATCCAAAATCCACCACTAGTTGAAGAGAAACTGTGTCTGTTCATCGTTCGTAATGACGGCCAGGTTTTTGCAGAAATTAGCGATGGGCAATCCACCCATCCGCTTAGTGATTTAGGCGTGAATACGATTTTTCGTGAAGTGATACCGGTCGAAAAACGCTGGTCTACAAGAGGTGTACGTGCCTATGTTCAGGGTCAGCGTCCCAACCCGGTTGATACCTTCACAAAGATCGTGGCCGTCATCAATCGTTTTCTCGACTTCGACCGCTCACTGGGCGATCAGCAGTCCATGGCCGAACTCATTGGTTGCTATATCATGGGTACCTACCTGTTGGATGCCTTCAACGTAATCGGTTTCCTCTGGCCGAATGGTGAAGCAGGATCGGGAAAAACCAACCTGCTGATCGTAGTTACCGAAATGGCTTACCTGGGCCAGCTTATTCTGGCTGGCGGTAGTTTCGCCAGTTTACGCGACCTGGCTGATTACGGAGCTACCCTGGCTTTCGATGACGCAGAAAACATCTCTGATCCCAAACAAACGGACCCGGACAAACGTGCATTGCTGCTGGCTGGCAACCGGCGCGGATCAAGTGTTCCGCTCAAAGAACCAGATGGACCGGGAAAGTGGAAATTACGTTATGTCAACGCTTACTGTCCACGATTATTTTCAGCAATTCGCATGCCTGATACTGTATTGGCTACGCGAACAATCATCATTCCCCTCATCCGTACTTCAGACCGGGAAAAAGCCAATTTCGATCCATTGGATTACACCCTTTGGCCGTATGACCGTAAGGGCCTGCAGGATGAATTATGGGCAATTGGGTTGGCAAACCTGCCAGTGCTGCACGACTATGAAAATCTAGTTGCCCAAAATGTCCGTTTACGTGGACGTAATCTTCAACCTTGGAAAGCAATTCTAGCCGTAGCTTCCTGGTTGGATGACGTAGATCAAAACCATAGCTTATTGCGCAGCTTCATCCAGGGGAAAGACCAAGTAATAATTGGTGGATTATGGCGGAGATTGGAGGAAATGTCCTGGCGCTACCAACAGGATGAGACCGGCGATCTGCAATCCAGTGATCTGACCCTGTTAGTTCTACAAGCGATGTGTAAATTAGCTGCTGCCAAGAGTGACATTAAAGACAATAGTGACGTTGTTATTTCCACATGGGTTTTCTCGACGTCACAAATCTGCGAAACTGCTCAAACCATTGCAGAAGAGATTGAAGCTGATATTGACAAGGAGTCCATTACATCCCGGAAGGTTGGCCGATTGCTTGGCAAGCTGCGTCTACATAAGGCACGCGAAGCCGGCAAAGGCACCCGCCAATGGCAAATCACCCTAACGGAGCTCGAACGTTGGACAAGTGTATATGGCATTCATTTACCGATAGAGCTGGCCCAGAAAACAAATGTCACTGATGTCACCAATGGCTTAACGTCACAAGAGGATACTGCACCCTGGCAGGATTGTGAAATTGCCTTGCGTTTGCCTGCCGATAGTAAACTGCCCACCATTGGCGGGTTTTGGCGTCGGCTGCCGGATGGTCGTCTGGAAGCTGGTTATAGCTCAGAGGAATTAGCCCTGGCCTTGACTCTCTTCCTAGATAAGGATGTTGACGCAGAAAAATTTGTAAAAACGTCCGCTCAACAGTTAAGAAAACGTCTCATTGAGGTCACGGGTGGAGAGGTACTGCATATTCAATTGAAGGAACTCGTAAAAGAGAAAAGGGATGAATGAAGAATCTATTAGTGATCCCTTTGCAGCACTTGCTCTGGCAATCATCCTTAGAGCTGCCTTGGATCTCAAGAGCAAGAACCCGGCTCGCGTTTCAGAAGCTCGAACCTGGTTGCAATTCGTGGGTTTGAGCTGGTGCCAACTTTTAGGTATTTCGGAAAAGGAATTGACTTTTTGGGCTGCAAATGGCTTTGTTCTGCCACCCAAAGCCCATCGCAATTGGCGTTATTAATTACTTTCCAGGTTGGCTCGTTACAACCGGAGTAACTCTTAACATTTTCAAATACTCGTTTATTTGTTCTATGGTATATAATAAATAGACCAAAATTATAAGACGGTTCGTGCAAGTGTAACGAGCACCTACACGAACCTGACCCCAGCCACCGATATAACCGGCAGTAGGGGCTGATCATATTATAGCCGATCAGCCAAGATTCGCCCTCGGTGGGAGTTTATCACCGGGGGCATTCTATTGCCCTCTAATAAGGAGGCATTTCTTGGCTGTTTTTTCATTTGTAAATAAAGTTCGAGATTCAATCTCGGAGATTGAAAACGGTTTAGTTGATGGAATCGCTGCAATTGGTCCCTGGATCACACCGCTCCCTAGCGCGGTGTTGGTGGCCAATGCGGTTGTGAAAGACTTGCATTGGATCCCGGCTTTAGGTTGGGTAACAGCCGCAATTATTGAAAGCTTAGGGCTGACCACTGTCAGTACCAGTTTATTGCTATGGGACTACAACGCCGGTAAACGCAAGACTGATCCGGGCGCTCCATTCTTACTAGCAGCGTCTCTGGTGGGTGTCTACCTATTCTCGACAATTGGATTGACTGTTTTTCTGGATATATTCCCTGAACTCGGGCGATATGCGCCGGCCCTCTTCCCATTGTTAGCACTTGTTGGAGCGGTCAATCTGGCTTTACGTTCTGGACACCGCCGACGTCTATCTGGAATTGCTCAGGATCGAGCTGAACGTAAAGCTGAACGTCAATCTTCTCATCTACCATTTACACAACCCGGCAATCTATTGATGTCTAATTTAACGTCAAGCATTGTCAAAACTGACACTTCTTTGGACAAAGCGCAGGCGGCCCGAAAAGCCAATCTTACAACCCGGATGGACAACTTGCTAACACTTTATCTTGACAATCCCCTTGTGGGCGCGACCGAAGCAGCTAGAGCATTAAATATTTCCAGACAGACAGTTTATACCTATCTGGAACAATTAGAAGCAACTGGACGAATCCATCGAAATGGCAAAGGAATAGAGGTGATTTTAAAATGACCACAATTTCTAAACGAGCTCTTATTTATGTTCGAGTGAGTACTGATGAGCAAGCCAAGGGATATAGTTTAAAAACCCAAATCGAAGGTTGTGCACGTTATGCAGAAGAAATGGGTTATGCAATTGCAGCCACTTTTCAAGAAGACTATACGGGTACATCCCTTGACCGCCCCGCTCTCAATGAAATGCGAAATTTTATCGCCGCGGATCAGTCAATCTCAGTTCTTATCGTGTACGATCTCGACCGGATAGCAAGAAAGTCTATTCTTCAAATGATTTTAGAAGAGGAGTTGCATCGTTCTGGAATTGTTGTTGAATATGTCATTGGCAGATATGAGGATTCAGACGAAGGAAGGTTGCAAAAACAAATTCGTTCCAGTATTGCAGAATATGAAAAAGCCAAAATATTGGAAAGAAGCAAGCGTGGAAAACGTGGCAAAGCCCAAAGTGGTTTTGTTTTGGTCGGAAATAGGCCTCCGTATGGTTATAAAGTAATTTCTGAACCACATAAAACCTGGTTGGCAATCGATGAAGATGAAGCAAAAATTGTTAGGTTAGTGTATGAATGGTATCTAATGGGTGATGAAACTGGATTCCCCCTTTCAATGAATGCCATCACAGTTAAACTGACTAACCTTCGAATTCCTACCCGTGGGGATAAATTTTCGCATGTCGCAAAAAAGCGTGATCCCGGCGTGTGGTCAAGCCCAATGATTCGTCATATCTTGAGAAATGAAACTTATACAGGAACTTGGCATTATGGAAAAACAAAAATCATAAGTGATGGAAAAGAAAATACACGAAAAGCAAAGTCAAAGTGTGGCTTAGGAAAACAAGTTCCTAGAATCCGTGATGAGTGGGTTTCTGTTGCAGTTCCTCCAATTATTTCTAGGAGCGACTTTGATCTTGTGCAATTGAAGATTGTAGCGAATGTAAATAATGGGAGAAAAAGTTCAAAAAATGAATACTTGATGGGAAGACGTCTGAAATGCTCTGTCTGTAATTACACCTATGTAGGCAGAACTCGTAGAGAACAAAACCATTATTATTACTGTAAAGGGGGGGAACAAAAACCTGTAAGGCTATGTTCGATGCCTAACTTTCGTGCTGACCTTGTAGATCTCGCTGTTTGGACTTGGGTAAAAAATCTGATTGAAAACCCTGAAAATATTACAAATGGGTTGAGAAACATGCAAATCGAAACCCAATCGTCAAACTCACGATTATACGAAAGAATGGAAATTATTGATCAGCAATTAAAGGATTTTGATCTTCAACAAAAAAAATTGTTGGATTTATTTCTCTCCGGTGAGTTCTCCCAAGAAATGATAACCGAGAAGAAAACTAGGATTGATCTTAACATTCGCAGATTACTGGATGAAAAAAACGAACTTAATTCACATTTAACCAGTGGGATTTTAGGCAATGAACAAATCGCCGAAGTTGAAGCAAGTTTTGCTGAGATTCGGGACAAACTTAAAAACGCCTCTTTCCAGTCAAAACGACATCTTATTGAGATGCTAGATGTGCATGGTAAACTTATAATTGAAGAAAATAGAAAGGTAATTTACATCACATGTCTACTTCAACAGCAACAGCGGTCTCTCACCCTAACATCGCATTCATAAAATATTGGGGAAATTCAAATTCTGCC
>CAZWKK010000089.1:0-7603 GCA_964634855.1 uncultured Anaerolinea sp. | reverse complement strand
CGCATCCAGCCGGCGCATCAGCTGATTGACAGATTCGCCGATGGCATCTGGCATTCGGCCATGTTCCAGATCTGGGTGGCCGCTGCTGGCATGGCTGCGCACCACCACCTGACCAGGCACACCCACCACTACTGATTCTGCTGGCACCGATCTAACCACAACTGCATTGGCGCCAATACGGCTGTTGGCACCCACCACAATGTTACCCAGCACCTTGGCTCCAGCACCAACCACCACACCGTCTTCCAGAGTCGGATGGCGTTTGCCCTTTTCCAGGCTGGTGCCTCCCAGAGTGACCCCGTGATACAGCGTGACGCAAGAACCGATCTCTGCTGTTTCGCCAATGACCACGCCCATGCCATGATCGATGAACAGGTTGGGGCCGATCCTTGCCCCTGGATGGATCTCAATGCCAGTGAAAAAGCGGGTAACATGAGACAGCCAGCGGGCAAAGGTCTTGAGATGATGTTCCCAAAACCAGTGTTCAATGCGGTGTGCCCAAACAGCGTGCACGCCCGGGTAGGCCAGCAAGATCTCCAGGGTGGAACGGGCAGCAGGGTCGCGCTCAAAAACGGAGCGGATATCATTTTTCATCGTACGAAAGATCGCCATTCTTGCTCTTTTCTAAACCAGCAGGTTAGTCTGCCAGGTCAGCATACAAAGCGGTGGACAAATAACGCTCCCCAAAGGAAGGAATGATGACAACGATCAACTTGCCCTTGTTTTCCGGGCGGGCTGAGACTTGCAAGGCTGCCCAGGTAGCTGCCCCAGAGGAGATGCCCACCAGCAGGCCTTCGTTTTTGGCCAGGGAACGGGCTATAGCAAAAGCGTCATCATTTTTGACGCGAACGATCTCGTCATAGACCTGGGTGTTTAGCACATCTGGGATAAACCCGGCGCCGATGCCCTGAATGGGATGCGGGCCTTTGGGGCCACCAGAAAGCACCGCAGAGGCGTCTGGCTCTACAGCGATCATCTTCACCGATGGTTTACGGCTCTTGAGAACCTCGCCAATACCAGTGATGGTGCCACCGGTACCGATGCCTGCCACCACAAAATCGACGGTGCCGTCCGTATCACGCCAGATCTCTTCAGCAGTGGTGCGCCGATGGATCTCAGGATTGGCCGGATTTTTGAACTGTTGCGGCAAAAAGTAACGCGGGTCAGAGGCGGCCAGCTCTTCAGCCTTGCGGATGGCGCCGCCCATGCCCTCAGGGCCGGGGGTTAGGATCAACTCAGCACCGTAAGCGCGTAATAACATGCGCCGTTCTTTGCTCATGGTCTCCGGCATCACCAGCACGCATTTATACCCACGGGCTGCCGCCACAAAAGCCAGAGCAATGCCCGTGTTGCCGCTGGTGGGCTCCACGATAATGCTGTCTTTATTGATGCGGCCATCCCGCTCAGCGGCATCGATCATGGCTACACCAATACGGTCCTTCACCGAGTGGGAAGGGTTCATGTATTCCAGCTTGAGCACAACATCAGCGTATCCATCTTTGTTTAAGCGGTTCAAACGGACCAACGGGGTGTTCCCGATCAGTTGAGTGACATCTTTAGCGATCTTCATTTCTTTATCTCCATCATTAAATTAAAACGATCAACTTAAACAAAAAGCGGCTCAGACACGCATGGCACTTACTTGTGCGAGGTTGCGTCTTGCCGCCCGAAAAGTTGACCGTGAAAGAATCTTGAATAAGTCAGGCGGTAGTTAGCGCAATCCCCGCCAGGTACACAAGCAATTTTGTCTCATAACAAAGTCTCCAAAATAATTATCAAAATTATGATAAATATTGTCGTGATTATACTGGTTTTAAAACTTCTGTCAAGAGGGGATTTTTGCAACCTCTTTAAAAAACCTGCGTATATGGAGTATCAAAAATAGCAATTAAGTGAGAGGTCTTATGAACAAAAGTCAACGAACAAGTTTAACTGTTGGAATCATCCTGGTGGTGCTCGGCGCCATCTTCATTGCAGCCAATCTAATTCCCTCCTTCCGTGTATTACTCAACCAGGCCAATACCTGGCCAATGATCATTGAACTTGTGGCCGCAGGCCTGCTCGTGCTTGGGCTTATGCTGGGTGTGCCCGATATGGCTGTCCCTGCCACCATCGTGGCGGGCATTGGCGGCATCTTATGGTGGCAAAACAGCAGCGGCAACTGGTCATCCTGGGCATATATGTGGGCTCTCATCCCCGGGTTTGTAGGGGTTGGCATGTTATTGGCCAAAGTTTTAGGCGGTCGTGAACGCTACAGCGTTACTTCAGCCCTCAGCACCATTGGTTCCAGCCTGGTGATGTTCGTAATCTTCGGTGCCTTCTTTGGTGGTTTTAGTTGGATGGGTCCTTACTGGCCTGTCATGCTCATCGTCGCCGGTTTACTGATCGGGCTCAATACCCTGGTTAAGAGACATTAGTTTACGAGGTTATTCAAATGAGAAGAAACGGTATCTTTTTTGGTGTTGTCATTATCCTGGCCGGTGCTCTGCTCCTGGCCATCAATCTGGGGGTACTTACCACCCGTGTTTGGGGCTTTTTCTGGCCGGTCGTCATTGTTCTCCTCGGTGCCTGGTTCTTGCTTCGCCCTGTGCTGATGAAAAATCAACCTCTTGATTCAGTGCTTTCCGATGTTCCTCTGGAAGGCGCCAGCCGTGGTGAGATCACCTTTGAACACGGCGCTGGCCGTTTGCAGGTTGATGGCAATGCCCGCGCCGGTGAGTTGTTCAACGGCACCTTTTTAGGGGGTGTCACGACCAATGTTCAGCGCAGTTCAGACAGCGTTTTTGCAAAGTTAAAAACCCCCGAAGATCTGATCTTCGCCGGCCCCTGGAATGTCGGCCAGTACGGTTTTGAATGGAATGTGGGCGTGACCCCTGAAATCCCCCTCAAACTGCACTTTAAGACCGGCGCCAGCGAATCCATTTTGGATCTCTCTGCCGTCAAAGCAAGTGATATCAGCGTAGAGACGGGCGCCAGTTCCTGTGAACTGACCCTCCCAGCAAATGCTGGCATGACCTATGTTCAGATCAAATCGGGTGTGGCGTCCATGAAGGTGCATATTCCTTCAGCAGTCGCCGCCAATATTAACGTCAAAAGTGGCCTCAGCGGCCTCAACATTGATCCAACCCGCTTCAACCGCAATGGCGACAATTATCGCTCCAGCGATTACGAAACAGCCCTCAATAAAGTGGATATTTCCATCGAGATGGGTGTTGGTTCAGTAGATATTAACTAAAGGAGTATCACAATGACTGATTCAGCGAAACGCATTTTTGGTGGAATTGCCCTCATCTTAGTGGGCGGCTTGTTCTTGATCCAGCAGATCTTCCATCTGCCCTTCCATTTGGGTGGCGTGATGGTGGCAGCAGTATTTGCCCTGGCTGGTGCAATTTTCCTCTACGTCCTGGCCACCCGCCGAGAAAACTGGTGGGCTGCCATCCCGGGTTTTGTCTTATTGGGGCTGGGCGTGCTCATTGCAGTGGGCGAGTTCCTCCCTGCTTTTGCCAACAATTTTGGGGGCACCCTCTTTTTAGGGTTCATTGGGCTGGCCTTCCTGGTGGTGTATATTCTGCGCCGCGAGTTCTGGTGGGCAGTCATCCCCGCCGGTGTTATGTTCACCCTGGCCCTCGTTGCCTGGGTCGCCCAGTATAACGGTTTTGCCTCTGGCGCCACCTTCTTCCTGGGTTTGGCGGCCACCTTCGCCGTGTTGGGTCTTATGCCCATCGGCCGTAATGAAAAATGGCCCTGGATCCCCGCTGGCATCTGCGCAGTCTTTGGTACCCTCCTCATGCTTGGCTCTGGTGCTTTCTTACAAACTGCTGCAGGGCTCATCTGGCCTGCCGTTCTGGTTCTTGGTGGTGGTTTCCTCATCGTGCGTACCTTCATCAAAAAAGACTAGGAGTTCATGATGGATAACCGTCTTTTCCGTAGTTCAACCGATAAAATGCTTGGCGGCGTTTGCTCTGGCCTGGGCACCTACTTGCGCATTGATGTGACAATTGTCCGCTTGTTCTTCGTTGTGCTCACCATGGCAGGTGGTTTTGGACCTTTGCTTTACCTCATTCTATGGATCGTTTTACCCGTTGAAGGCCACGTCTTCCAGGGCAAAACTCCTGAATTTGATGGCGAAGACTTTAAGGACCGCGCGGGTATGGTGCGTGACGATTTTGTCAACGCAGTTCGCTCGCCCAACCAGAACACCATTCGTTTCATTGGCATTGCTCTGGTTCTGGCCGGTGGTTTTATGATCCTTAAACAATTCAACATCAGTTGGCTTAGTTGGTTAAATAGCGGCGTTGTATGGGCAGCCCTGATCCTGATCGCAGGCATCGCCCTTCTGGTCCGCGGAGTGAATCGAGACTGAAATGAACGAATATAAAAAACCAAGAAGTTTGTTCTTTCCTCTGTTGTTGGTCGTTTTAGGTGTGTTCTTGCTGCTCACCAATCTTGGCACCATTGAGGGCTCCACCTGGAGCATGGTGAGCACTTACTGGCCGCTTATCTTCGTCGTCGGTGGGTTGGACGGACTTTACCGCCGCGATGGCTGGGTGGGCTCGTTGGTCTTCATCGGCCTGGGCACCCTGCTCTTGCTCGGCAACCTGCACTACCTGCAATGGGGTGGCCTGGATCTGCTGCTGCGCCTCTGGCCTGTCCTGCTGGTTGGCTGGGGTCTGGATGTGGCCTTTGGCCACAACTCTTCCACCTGGAGCACCATTTTGCGCGTTGGGCTTGGATTGCTGCTCATTGGCGGTATCGTATGGTTAGCCATGGTTGGCCCCATTTCCTCCCCAGCTCGGGTGATCAACTTTAGCCAAACGTTGGATGGCGCCACCTCTTCTGAGATCAATATTTCCCTGGCAGCAGGCGAATTGCATCTCACTGGAGCCGCCGCCGATACAGTGCTGGCTGAAGGCAAAGTGTACCTGCCCAATAGCATGAACATGAACCCCAGTTACACCAAACCAGTGGAAGGTCGCAGTAAACTGGACGTTCAGGGTGCCGGCATTGTGGTACTGCCCATGCAGATCACCTCTTATCCCTGGAATCTCAAGGTCAATTCAACCATTCCGGTTGACCTGACCACCAAAGAAGCCATGGGCTTACTCGTTACAGATGCCAGCGACATCAAATTGGAGCATCTGACGGTTCAGCAGGCAATGGGAAAAACTGTGGTCACCCTGCCAGAGAATGTGTCTTTTGATGGCACGATCGATAACGCCATCGGCGAGATCGTCATCCGTGTTCCCAAAGGCACAGACCTGACCCTGCATACAGATACCGGCATCGTCTCTGTGGACATTCCCAACGGATACAGCCGCACAGAGGGTCAGATCACCTCTCCCAGCGGAGATTACAAAGTGGATCTCAAAGTGAATATTGCCATTGGCAGCCTGGTAATCGAAACGATCGATTAGTTCTTCACCAAAAAAACGACAGGACCTCAAAAGAGGTCCTGTTTTTGTTAAGGCGATCGTCCATTCGACTATTCTTTTTTGAACAACCGTTTAAAGAATTGATCGATCTTGTCCCAGACCGAGCGAATGCTCGATTTGGAGAATTTTTCAGCAAAATTCAATGCCGCCGCTTCCAAACTTACCGGCCGGTGCAGTTCTTCACCCAGATACCAGCGGTGCTCGATGATCCAGAGGTAGAGATCTGTTTCTGTACGGCCGGGAAACTGATCGAGGATCTTATATTTGCGGATGATCTTGACCAGAGGTTTATAAAGTTCTTTGTACCAACCTTTGACAGCATCCAAATATTCAATGGGGTGTTTCTGCGCTTCGCCCATGAACCACTGATGCACACTGATGTGCTGCAAGATCTTGCCATATTGCCCCGGAATGGAGAAATGAAAATCCTGCTCAGGGACCAACTGATCCAAATGGGTTACGGTCAAAAACTCGGCGTATTCCTGCACCATAAGCAGGTTATCCAAATTGGTATTGGCATCCAGCTTACCGGGAATATCCACCTCGACAACGTATGCGTCCATATAGGCTTGCCCGCGTTCGCGTGCCACCGAAACCCGATGGTTGCCATCTTTAACAAAATATGCCTCGCCTACCTTGTAAACATCAATGGGGGGTAAGATCACATCCTGAAAGTACGCCCGGTCGATGGATTCCCAGCGTCCGCGGGTGTGACTCTGCCGCGGCAGGAAGGCCCGGTCAAAATCGTTGAAGCGGCTCACTGAGCCGATGATCTTTTCGGTCTCGATCTGCTGCAAGCCAACATAATGCTGGCCACGCATGGGAATGTGCTTGCGCACCTCATCATAAGGCAACAGGTCGTTGTTTTCCCGTTGGATCCAGCTCCGCATAGCCCGCATAAAGCCCTTGACATAAGCATGGGTAAAATCATCTCTGGAAGCCTGAAACAACTGCCTTCCAGTATAGTTGGTGTTCTGGTCGTCGTTCATTCTTACTTCTCTTTCTTCTGCCACGTCCGGATTGCCGGCGTGGGAATTTCTAAAACTTTATAACCGTAGGTATTGATCACGGTTGTATTCTCCACTTGTGTCACGGTTTCAATATCGTTGCGATAGATGTGAATGTGACCGTGTAGATGATACGTGGGTTGAAAAACATGATTAAACCAATTAAACGCTTTGATGCCCTGGTGCGGCAGGTCTGTATCGTCATGGATATGCCAGGGTGGCGCATGAGTGATGAACATATCCAGGTAGCGGCCTGTGCGCAATTTATTGATCATTAACCCAGGAATCAGGCGAAAGACCTTCATCCAGTATTCACCTTGAGTGTACTGATATGGCCCACGGTTATACTGCAGGCATCCTTCCAACCCGGCCATTAACAAACCGGTATCATCTTCCATTACCCTCTGATGGATGTTTACCGCCCCCCACGGGGTGGTACGCTCGCCCCCGCTGGTAAATTCCACCCGGCTGGCATGGTTTCCGCGCACATAGTAGAGCGGTACGTTCAACATGCTAAGGATGTATTCCAGATAATAGTAAGGCAAGTCACCACAGCTGATCACCATATCGATGGATTGGAACTTCTCCACGATCATGGGACTGTAGATGAACCCGATCTCGGTATCGCTTACTGAAAGGATGCGCATGTACTAAAGGGTTTCCTTTTTGGTGTCGGTTCCTCCAGATAAAACCACTACAAAAGCCATGGCCAATTCTGCTGTGTGGGTAATAGAAACCGACCAGCAATTATAACCAAGTTCTTGTGAGATTCGTTGCGCCGCTCCATGTAAGCGTAATTGAGGTTGACCCTCATCCTTGACGAGAGTCTCAATATCCTGCCAGTGAACAACGCCAATACCACTGCCGAGTGCCTTGGCAACTGCTTCTTTGACAGCAAAGCGGCCAGCCAGGCTCTCATTGCGGTCCTGACAGATCTCTGCTTCGGCAGCGGTATAGACCCGTTTGATGAAACGACTGCGAATGGCCGGATTCAAATTCTTGAAGCGGCCGATTTCGATCAGATCCACACCACAGGAAAGTTGAGTCATGGCAATTCTATCTTTTCAGCGCTGGTTCCGGCGCTGACGATCACCAGTTTTTCTGGGTCAATGTATTTCTGAGCCACTTCCAACACCCGCTCCGGCGTTACAGCCAACACGCGTT
>CAZWKK010000088.1:0-7638 GCA_964634855.1 uncultured Anaerolinea sp. | reverse complement strand
GTAATGAAATGAAAATTTTCAGGATCGGCTTTCAATTCCGCAAATTATCTCTTTCTCTTCCATTTTACGCACAAAACGAGGGTATTTCTACCTGTCAAAAGTGACATTTGTTTTCAAAACAAATGGTCTGAAATTTACGTAATTGCCATTTACCTCACCCATTTCTGCGCGATTTCGCACCCAACTCTCTAATCATTTTGTCATTCCCGGAATTTAATATATACTCGAATGCAGGGGAAACCTTCCAAGGAATAACACATGCCGAAAACTACCAAAAAATCAAACGGAGCCGCCCTGGGATTTGAGCAAACTCTGTGGTTGGCTGCAGATAAACTGCGTGGATTTATGGACCCGGCAGAATATAAGCATGTAGTGCTTGGTCTAATTTTCCTGAAATATATTTCCGATGCATTTGAAGATTTGCACACCCGTCTGGTAGCGCAACAAGCTGAAGGCGCCGATGCCGAAGACCCGGATGAGTACCGTGCTGAGGGGGTTTTCTGGGTGCCACCGGCAGCGCGTTGGGGCTACCTGCAAGCCAATGCCAAACAGCCAACCATTGGGCGCCTGCTGGATGACGCTATGACTGCCATTGAACAGGTCAATCCTTCTTTAAAGGGTGTCCTACCCAAAGATTATGCCCGCCCTACATTAGATAAACAACGATTAGGGGGCTTGATTGACCTGATCGGTACCATTGGTCTGGGTGATAAGGAGAACCGTTCCCGTGACATCCTGGGCAGGGTGTATGAATATTTTTTGTCCCAGTTTGCCAGTTCGGAAGGCAAGAAAGGTGGAGAGTTCTATACTCCCCGATCCATTGTTCAGTTACTGGTGGAAATGCTGGCTCCGTATAAAGGCCGCGTCTATGACCCGTGCTGTGGTTCGGGTGGAATGTTTGTGCAGAGCGAAAAGTTCGCCGAAGCACATGGCAGCCGCATTGGTGATATCAGCGTCTACGGGCAGGAATCTAACCCCACCACCTGGCGCATGGCGAAGATGAATCTGGCGATTCGCGGGATTGAAAGCAATTTGGGTCCAGAACCAGCCGACTCTTTCCGTAGAGACTTGCATCCTGACCTGAAAGCTGACTTTCTCCTGGCGAATCCGCCCTTTAACATGAGTGATTGGGGTGGCGAGAGCTTACGCGATGACCCGCGCTGGAAATTCGGCACACCGCCATCAGGCAACGCTAACTTTGCCTGGGTACAACATTTCATCTACCACCTTGCCCCTTCCGGGCTGGCAGGCTTCGTGCTGGCTAACGGCAGCATGAGCAGCAACACCTCCGGCGAAGGCGAAATCCGCAGGGCGATCCTGGAAGCCGACCTGGTGGACTGCATGGTGGCGCTGCCCGGGCAGCTTTTCTACTCTACTCAAATCCCGGTCTGCCTGTGGTTTTTAGCGCGCAACAAGCGCAACGGACGTTTCCGCGACCGGCGCGGCCAAACCCTCTTTATCGATGCACGTGGGTTGGGTACTCTGGTGGATCGCGTCCATCGTGATCTGAAAGATGAAGACCTTGCTCGCATTGTGGGAGCGTATCACGCCTGGCGTGGAGATGATGGTGCTGGAGACTACACGGACGTGCCTGGTTTCTGTAAGACGGCCACAGTGGAAGAGATCCAGAAGCAGGGCTATGTGCTGACACCTGGACGTTATGTAGGTGCGGAGATAGTGGATATTGATGATGAAATGTTTGAGGAGAAGGTCATCCAACTAACCGAGTTGCTAGAAAAGCAATTTGAAGAAAGCGACAAATTACAGCAATCCATAACAAATAACCTTGGAAAACTCAAATATGGCTTGGAATAAAAGATCTTTTGCGGAATCAGCCGATCTTATCCGAGATGTCGTTCAGCCAAACAATATTGGGAATATTCCATATATTGGCTTAGAACACATTTCACAAGGTCAATTATCTCTGCTGGGTTTTGGATCATCAGACGAGGTTGTAAGTATAAAATCAAGATTTCGCAAAGGCGATATCCTGTTTGGAAAGTTACGCCCATATTTCAGAAAAGTGATCTTGGCTCCTTTTGATGGTGTTTGTTCAACTGATATTTGGGTTATACGGGCTAAACCTGGGGTAAACCAGAAGTTTCTGTTTTATTGGATGGCATCTTCAGAATTTGTTGACACTGCCACCAGAGCTTCTGAAGGCACCAAGATGCCACGAGCAAAATGGGAATTTGTAGAAAGAATAGAGAGGTTTTTGCCAGAAGAAGGTGAGCAGTGCGCCATTGCGGAGGTGCTCGGCAGCCTGGACGATAAGATTGCGCTCAACCGGCGCATGAACCAGACGCTGGAAGCCCTGGCGCAGGCGATTTTCAAATCCTGGTTCATCGACTTTGATCCCGTACGCGCCAAAATGGAAGACCGTGCGCCGGCCGGCATGGATGCTGAAATGGCCGCCCTTTTCCCCGATTCGATGGATGGCGATGTGCCCAGTGGGTGGAGGAAAGAGTCTTTAGATCAAATAGCACATTTCTTAAATGGGTTAGCTTTACAAAAATACCCCCCAATTGACGATGAATTCTTGCCTGTTATTAAAATAGCGCAACTTAGAACAGAAAATACTGATGGTGCAGATAAAGCAAGTGCATCAATACTGAAAGAGTATATTATTGAAAATGGTGATATTCTTTTTTCTTGGTCAGGAAGTTTGGATGTTGTGATTTGGTGTGGTGGAAAAGGAGCGCTCAATCAACACTTGTTTAAAGTCACATCAGAAAAATATCCCAAATGGTTTTACTACTATTGGATTCTTCATCATTTGCAAGGTTTTCAGGCGATTGCAGCCGGAAAAGCAACAACAATGGGGCATATTCAACGACACCACTTGAGCGAAGCAAAAGTCATTGTTCCTGATACGCGTCTGCTAAGGGAAATGGATAAAGCTATTGCCCCACTTCTAGAAAAGATAATCCTTAACAAACTTGAATCTAATACGCTTGCTAACCTCCGGGATACATTATTACCAAAATTATTGAGTGGGGAAGTAACCGTGGACAATATCAATCCCCGGAATGGATTATAAGGAAAAACCATGCCGAGGGTAAATCTTTCACAGGCTGAAAAAGACTTGATCGAGCGCTGGAAAATCGCCGCCCGGTATCAAACGCCACGCCTATCTGGATTGGCGATTGAGGGGAATGACGGCATCCGGGGAATTAGGAATTTGACCGTCAATTTCGACCGGCCAATTACGGTGATCTGCGGTAAAAACGGCTGCGGTAAAAGCACGGTGATTTCCCTATCCCGGCTAGGATTTCAGCAAGATCGCCAGTTTGACGATCTTTTTATCGAGATCAACAATCCGCATCCGTTCAATGATTTTATGGTTCGTTGGTCCTATTTGAGGCATGATCCACCGCAGATCAGCCTGGATGGCGATACCAGAACTTATTCTGCTCCCCCTCCAGCAAAGAATATCGTCTATATTGGGCTGTCCAGGGTGGTGCCGGCCTGGGAAAAGCCCTCTCTGGTCACCCATTTTCGAGAAAACCGCGCATGGGATCAGCAAAAACAGCTCGAAGCACGCAATGTGGATCGACTAAGAGACATCTTGAATAAACCCTTTACCGGCGCGAGTTGGGGCTTATCCGGTGAATATGAACTGCGTACGTGTTCCACCCATGCCACATACACCAGTTTTAACATGTGCACCGGCGAGGAAATGCTGGTTGAAATGATCCGGCTACTCCAGCAGGCAGAGGCTGAAAGCTTGGTATTGATCGAGGACGCCGAGATTGGTCTAAATCCGGTGGTTATGCCGCGCTTTGCCAGGCACCTGGTTGAGATCTGTGAGAGTAAGCGTTTGCAGGTAATCCTATCGACACATTCCCTGGATCTCATCACCGCCTTTCCAAGCGAGCTTGTCAGTCTAATCAAGTCAGACGGGGACGTACACGAGGCAAAAGATAACCCCGAAATGCAAGAGATCTTTACCAGCATATCCTCTCAGGTGGAATCGGACATCATCATCTTTTGTGAAGACGATGTGGCGGAAAGCCTGATTCGCCAGGCCGTCTCGGGCGATCTACGCAGAAGATTGAAAGTAGTCTATGGCTCAAAAACCAAACTATTAGCATACGCCGAAGCGCATTTAAAAGCCGGTTGGCCACAGATTCCCATTATTGTTTGGGATGGAGATGTAACCAGCGCAGAGGTAAATGAATGGTTAAAAAAGATAGACAAGCCTACTTCTGACGAATTGAATGCAAAGGTAAGCCTGCTAAAGCTGCCTGGTGAAGAACCTCCCGAACGCTGGATACTGTCTCAACTTCTGAATACAGAGGGTGGGTGTCAGTTACTTGCAGAAGAGTTGAATGATGATGAACAAATGACACGAGCTTTTCTTGGAATGCTTTCAACTATGGCGGCTTTTCATTCCATATCATTTGAACTTGCTCAAAAAACCGGCCTTGAGGAAAAAGCGGTTCTTCGCTCGCTGACTCGTTCGATTGGTCGGCTACCAACAGATCCTCTAGCGATGCTTCGTGAGCAGATCGGAAAAGTAGCGAACAAAGAAATTATTCAGGCGGTATGAGACGGTAACACAGGAGTGGCGATGATTACTGAACAGTTTGTTGAAGAATTTGTCCTAGCCTTATTTTCCAGCCTCGGATATGAGGTTTTAAATGGGCCACAGATTGCGCCAGATGTATCTTCTTTATACCGCGACAGTTATAACAATGCCTGCCTGGATAAAATCGTGCTCGAAAGTCTTCAAAGAATTAACCCTGCCATCCCCGCTGAAATCATTGAAGACGCCGTTCGTAAACTAAAAACTCCTACTTCTCCTTCATTGACGGTAAACAATCGCAATGTGCATAAAATGCTGGTGAATGGAATAGACGTTGAATACCACCGGCCGGATCACTCGATTGGTGGGGATAAAATCGCCTTGATTGATTTCGATAATCCCGACAATAATCGATGGCTGGTGGTTAACCAGTTCACCGTAATTGAAGGAAATCTTAATCGCCGCGCGGATGTTGTGGTTTTCATCAATGGTTTGCCTTTAGCCGTCTTTGAATTAAAGAATCCAGCAGACGAAAAGGCCACCATTTGGTCCGCGTTCAACCAGCTTCAGACCTATAAAAATCAAATTTCCAATCTGTTTATTTATAATGAAGTTTTAGTGGTCTCAGACGGTATTGAGGCTAGAATTGGTTCATTAACTGCCGACCGGGAAAGGTTTATGCCCTGGAAAACAATTGAGGGGGAAGATCTGGCTCCGGTGCAAAAACCTCAGTTGGAAGTGCTTTTACGCGGTGTGTTTGAAAAGCGTCGTTTTCTGGATTTATTGCGTTATTTTATTGTTTTTGAAGAAGAAAATGGCGGTATGCTGAACAAGAAACTCGCGGCATATCACCAGTTTCACGCTGTCAATGTGGCTCTGGAACAAACCCTGCGGGCATGCGATGTCATACAGAAAGGACAGGTCGCTGAGCGACACAGCGGCTATTTTACCCGCACGCCTGTTGACTGTGCACCAGGGGATCACCGCGTGGGGGTTATCTGGCACACCCAGGGCTCCGGTAAAAGCTTAACCATGGCTTTCTATGCCGGACGTGTGATATCTCATCCAATGATGGAAAACCCTACCGTGGTGATTATAACGGATCGCAACGATCTGGATGATCAATTATTCGGTACATTTTCACGCTGCCATGACTTGCTACGGCAGATTCCAGTTCAAGCTGAGAACCACCAGCATTTGCACCAATTGCTACAGGTTGCATCCGGCGGGGTGGTTTTCACCACCATTCAGAAGTTCTTGCCGCCTGCAGGACAAAATGAAAACGGCGAGTCGCTTTCAGAACGCCGCAACATCGTAGTCATTGCGGACGAAGCCCACCGCAGCCAGTATGATTTTATTGATGGTTATGCCCGCCACATGCATGATGCTCTCCCCAACGCCTCATTTATTGGCTTTACCGGTACGCCGATTGAACAGAATGATCGCAATACGCGAGCCGTTTTTGGAAATTACGTCAGCGTCTATGATATTCAACGAGCTGTTGAAGATGGTGCCACAGTCCCGATTTATTACGAAGGGCGACTTGCGAAATTGGAATTGGATGAGCAGCTCAAACCACACCTTGATGAGGAATTCGAAGAGGTCACAGAAGGTGAGGAACTCGAACAAAAAGAGAGATTAAAGACAAAATGGGCTGCCCTTGAAGCTGTGGTCGGTTCTGAGAGACGGATTCAAATAATTGCTCGTGACTTTGTACAGCATTTCGAGAATCGGCTAGAAGTAATGGATGGTAAGGCCATGATCGTTTGCATGAGCCGGCGCATTTGCGTTGAGCTTTACAACGCCATCATTGCATTGCGCCCCGAATGGCACTCTGAGGATGATTTACAAGGCGCGATTAAGATTGTCATGACGGGGTCGGCTTCCGATCCACTCGAATGGCAGCAGCATATCCGCAGCAAAGCCCGGCGAGAGGAATTGGCAAAACGTTTCAAAAATCCAAATGACCCATTTAAAATCGTCATTGTACGCGATATGTGGCTAACCGGCTTTGATGCCCCACCGCTGCATACTATGTACGTGGATAAACCCATGTATGGGCATGGTTTGATGCAAGCCATCGCCCGCGTTAACCGGGTTTTCAAAGACAAACCAGGCGGTTTGATTGTAGACTATCTTGGTCTGGCTGATCAATTGCGCCAAGCCTTAGCAAATTACACTGCCGAAGGTGGCACAGGAGAAGCTGCAATCGAACAGGAACAGGCAGTTGCCATTATGCAGGAAAAGTACGAAATATGTTTGGGACTTTTCCATGGCTTTAATTGGTCAAAATGGACTACCGGCACCCCTGCAGAAAAGCTTGGGCTTTTACCAATGGCTCAGGAACACATCTTTGCTCAAGAGGATGGCAAAAACCGATTATTAAAAGCAGTGACCGAATTATCGCAGGCCTTTGCATTGGCTGTGCCGCATCCAAAAACCATAGCCATTCGCGATGATGTCGGCTTCTTTCAAGCAGTTCGCTCAGCGGTAGCCAAAACCACTAGTGATAGCGGCCGTTCGGTTGAAACCATGGATCATGCCATTCGGCAGATCATCTCCCGCGCTGTTGCTTCGGAAGAAGTCATCGATATTTTCACCGCTGCGGGCTTAAAGAAACCCGATATTTCCATCCTCTCAGATGAATTCCTTGCTGAAATTCAGGGTATGCCCCAGCATAACCTCGCCCTGGAACTATTGAAGAAATTATTGAATGATGAAATCAAAACACGTTCACGGAAGAACCTGGTGCAGTCTCGATCCTTTTCCGAAATGCTAGAACGCACTATTCGAGCATACCAAAACCGAGCCATAGAGACCGCACAAGTCATTGAAGAATTGATTTCGATCGCCAAAGAGATTCGTGAAGCGGACAAGCGTGGCGAAGAGCTGCACTTAACGGAAGACGAGGTCGCGTTCTATGACGCATTGGAAGTGAACGACAGCGCGGTTAAGGTCTTAGGGGATGAAACGCTTCAGGAAATTGCACGAGAATTGGTCAAAATGGTACGCAACAATGTGACTATTGACTGGACTGTAAAAGAAACGGTACGCGCAAAATTAAGGGTAATGGTAAAACGGATATTAAGAAAATATGGTTATCCACCAGA
>CAZWKK010000087.1:0-7835 GCA_964634855.1 uncultured Anaerolinea sp. | reverse complement strand
CCGCCGAAGATCACCTGTAAGACCAGGAAGAAGCTGTTAATGCTTTCTACCATCGATTGCGGCGTGTTAGCCTGATAACCCAACTCGTTGATGGCATCTGAGATGGCAATTACCTTGCTGGGATCGTCTGCTTTGACGATCACAACCGAATAGCCTTCTTTGTTGCGATTGATGCGGGTGCCGCGAGACCACTCGTTGAGGGCGGTCACGTCTTCCATCCGCATGTACATCGTACCGTCTGCCTCGCCGCGGGTTTCCTTGAGCACACCCGCCACGCGGACGTTGATGGTTTTGGTGATGGTGTTGCCTTCGCTGTCCCATTTGGTCAGGATCAATTTAAGCTGTTGGTCCTGCAGATCTGGCGGATCCAAAGGTGGGTCATCGGGGCGAGCCTGAGGGTTGTAAAAGTTGCGCGGGATCCAACTACCCACCACAACGGAACCGCGAGCCAGTTCACTATCGCCGCTTTCCAGCTCCAATCCCATATCGGCCAGGTTGTTTACAGATACGCCCATGATATTGCCATAAGCATGCAGCTTGCCGTAAACGATGTCCATTCCCGTTTGCAGGTAATCTTGTGCGATCACCTGTTTCACATTGGGTAGGGCAGCAAATGATTCGATAGCTTGAGGGGTAAGGTATTTGGTGGTATCACCTCCACCACCGCCTCCGCCGCCACCAGCGACCATGACCCCGCCCCCTTTGCCGTCCATCTGGTAACCTGGATAAACGGAGATACTGGAAAGATCGTTGATGCCCCACAATTGGCTGGTGGCATTCTTTTGCAAACCCACGGCAAGTGAGACCAGTACCACCACAGCAGCGGTACCGATCACCACCCCTACGGCGGTCAGAGCCACACGACCCTTGCGCCGGCTAAGGTTATAGAAGATCAGACTTACTAGATCGATAAATTTCATAGCTCACCTGCCAGGTTATCCACCCGGACAGTTTACCCTTTTCCACCAGAGATCACAGGACCGCTGTCAGTGGGTATATCGCTTCCGCCGCCATTGTTGGTCGGGTTACTGCTATCCAGGCCAAAGAGACCCTTAAAGAATCTGCCGATCTTTTGCCAGAAAGTTTCTGGGGCAACATCAACTGGTACGTCAACAATCGGTTGTCCATCCGGGCCTAATTCGGGGGTAGGGATCTCAGGAGCAGCAATGACATTGATGGTGATCTTCTGCTCCACTGTGCGTGGCTGATTAAAGTCATCGGTGTAATTGATGACAACTTTGACGTCCAACGGACCTTCGTTCATTGGGATGATATTGGCATCCAGGGTATAGTAACCACCCGGATCCAGCGACCCCACCAGAGAGACGTTATTGGTAATATCTGCTCCATCTGCTGTGACGGTCATGTTGCCCAACACAGAAGATTTTTTGCCCAAGTTGGTCACCTGCAAAGGCAGCACAGCCATATTGCCCACCATAAACTCACCGGGATCGCGGTAAAAGTTCACATCCACCTGTGGTAAAGAATAGACCAGCAGGGTGATCACCTGATCGTCCACCACGCTGTTGCCTTTGGGGTCGGTGTAAACGAAGGAGATCTTTAAGGTGTAAACACCTGGTTGGGTGGTCACATTAACGATCAACTTCAGATTGATGGTGGCAACACCATCTTTCTTTACATCTCCCAGGTAGACAATATTGGAGCTGTTCAGAGGTGCAAATACGGTGAGATCGCCACCAGAACCAGAAACGCCGCCGGCTGTTGGGGTGCCAGAATCATTACCAGAGGTGACGCCGCCACCCAACACCATGGTGACTGCGGTCGCATCGGCTGCACCCATATTGCGAATATCCAGCGCCAGATCAAAGGCTGTACCAGGCTGCAAGATATCAACATCCGTTTTGTAACCGGTGACCACGATCTGTGGCTTAGCCGCAACAGGGGTGGGCGTTCCATAAGTTACAGCGCCGCCCTGAGAATTCAAATTGAGGGTAAAAGTCGCAGTATAGGGGTTCCCGTCACTGTCTGTATAAGAGACGTTGACAATAATTGGGGCGATATCTGTCCAGGCCAGGTCTAAAGCGCCTGTGAATCTTTGCTTGGAGGTAAATTTATCGCCATCGTCAATGTTCTCAACATAATCGGTGCCGCCAGAGCCTTTAAGGTAAAAATTGGTGCCGGCATCATAGGTGACGATCACTTTATGCGCTTCTTTGTCGCCCTTGTTCTTAAGCTCTACTGCCAACACAAACTCTTCACCGGCAGCCACTCGTCCTTCGGTTACTGAATATGCGTTGACCACCAGCACAGGCCGGCTGGAGGCATCTTGATGCGTTGACCCATTCACTGCCTGAACCACTGGCGCAGCGCTGACGGGTTTGATGAAGGCAGCCAAAATCATCGCGAGGATGACAAATGATAGCGAAATTCGAATAGACATGTTTTTCATAGTGATTCCCTTTTCTGTTGGTTATTTCCTCTGCAATTGTGTCGCTTTCAAGAACTCAGCCTCTGTCACCACAAAGCCGTCCAGAAGGTAGATGGTATTGGTTGCAAATTGGGTCATTCGTTGGTCATGTGTCACCACAACCACCGTTTTGCCGCTCTTATGTAAGTCAGAGAGCATCTCCATAATGGCAAAACCACTGGAGCTATCCAAGTTGCCTGTCGGCTCATCTGCAAGGATCAACGGCGGATCATTGACCAGAGCTCGCGCCACAGCCACCCGTTGTTGCTGTCCACCTGACAACTCGGTGGGTTTATGCCCGATCCGGTCTGCCAGACCCACCTTTTCTAACAATTCGGTTGACCTGGCATTTCGTTGTGCCTTTGAGATACCGGCAAAACGCAAGGGGAAAGCTACATTCTCTTCTGCTGGCATGGAGCTGATAAGGTTGAAAGATTGGAAGATAAAGCCAACTTTTTTCTGGCGGTATTCAGCCAGAGAGTTTTCATCCATCTTTGCTACTTCATCGCCATCCACCAACAAACTACCGCTGGTCGGCCAATCCAGCCCACCCAGCAGGTAAAGCAACGTGCTTTTGCCTGAGCCAGAAGGCCCCATGATGACCGTAAAGGACCCTTTAGGAATATCCAGGCTGATCTTATTCAGGGCGATCACTTCATTCTCGCCCATCTTAAAAACCTTATCCAGGTCCCGAATTTGGATCAGTGCTTTTTCAGATTTCATACTAGAAATAGATTCCGCCCATGGACAGGCCGCTCAGGGATGCAGATAAAACGTGAGGCAGCGCTACCAGGATCATTAGAATAAGCACGGAAATCGCGGTGGCCATCCAGGCTTTTTTCCTGGTAAGGCCAGAAAGTGTCACTACACCCAACAAGATCAAAACGATCTGCCAGACAAAATAAATATCGATCTGCCCCAGGAATCCATATAGAAATGCCAGTCCACCTTTGGCAGAGCCATCAATAAAGCCAGCCAGACCGCTGGCATGGATCAGAGATTGAGTGAAGATCATGGCAAAGATCTGCACCACAAACCTTACAGCAATGGGCAACATTGACCATCCGATCAGGTTGTAAGAATGGATATTGCTGGCTCGGCTGCCGGTAAGGGTGAGCACCAAATGAAACACGCTGCTTAATAAAAACCAACTGATCCAGATTCCCAACAATGAACTCAAAATTGGAAAAACCAACGTAAACAAAGCAGAGCTTTGGGTCGCTTGCGCATTCATGAACTCCGCTTGTTGGTCACTGGAAAAGTATTGGAAGTTTTCCGGCAGGTTGGCCCCGCTGACGATCTCAGCCTTGTGAATGGGACTGGCAACCAGCCCTGCAATAATTGCAAGTACCGAAAGTACCAGCAAGGGTGTCAGCCATACCGATTTATTTTGCTTGACGATCTCTTCAATGGTTTTCTTGGGTCGAATGAGAAGAGGCCACAGCCATTCAAAATGGAATTTCTTCTTTTCCCCGTTATTGGTCATAACGTTTGTGGTCGTTCCAGACTTCATGTTTCACCTCAATATTTTGTCAAAACACATTCCTAATAAGACGCGTTAATTATATAACTGGTTCCCGTCAATTTTAAAACTTGTTTTTTGCAATAATTGATCGTGGAGATTCGGTATAATGAGGGTATGGAAATTGAAGCCCTGATCAAAGTAGGCATTGAGAATGAGAATGAAGGCAGATCCATCGCGTGGGCGCTCGATCACCCCGGCTGCTTTGCTTACGGCAGCGAGGCGGCTGAGGCACTCATCCGCCTCCCACAAGCCCTTGTTGCCTACAAAAATTGGCTGGATGGATATAGTGAAACTTCCTGGCTAGGCAATCTACAAGATTTTGACGTGCGCCTGGTGGAAACGGTCAATTTTCACCACCTGAACAAACAATATGAACCGGATGAACATGGCGAATATGAAGTGGATGCCTGGTTCCATCATGATTGGCTGCCCCTTAGCGAAGAAGAAATGGTCCATGGTCTGCAGGTGATTGCTTGGGGACACAATGATCTGATCGAGTTGACTGCCGGTCTGGCGGACGCTGACCTCGACCGAGCATACCCGGGCGAACGTTGGCCCATCCGCGGCATCTTGCGCCATGTTGCCAATGCTGAATGGTACTATCTGGATCGTCTCCACCTGGCAGGCTGCCGCAGAGATGAACTCCCGCAAGGGGTGTATGAGCGTCTGCAAGCCACCCTGGATCTAACCCTGCAAAACCTGCCTGATCTCATTGGTCATGAACTAGTGATCGGCCGAGAGGGAGAGCTGTGGTCTCCCCGCAAGATCATAAGGCGGGCCGCCTGGCATGTTTTGGATCACTGCCAGCATATTCACAGCCTCATAACCCGGTATTAAACAATAACGCGCCCAAAAAGGGCGCGTTAATAGAAATAAAGATCAATCAGCTTACTTGGCGCGAGAATCGATACCAGGCAAACTCATTGCGAAAAACAATACGCCTAACAGGCCGACAACGAAATAAACTCCTACAGACATAACACACCTCTTTCAAACAATAACCGGCGCAGCTTTCTAAATGTATTAACACCGGATGATCCTAAAAAGTTATTCACCATTTAATACGGATTTTTGCCTAAAAAGTTCCATTTATCCCCCATTAAAAAGAAAAACGCCCTTGCAGATCTCAAAGGGAGTCTAGTTCCAAATACCGGGTAAAACCGTTTGACAGACCGGGCATTTACCCTCTGCCGTCAAGTGATTCTCCACCACCGTGAACCCTACCCGTCTGAGCAGTAACTGATTACAGGCCGAGCAATATGTGTTTTCCAGCGATCCCACCCTGCCGGGTAAATTACCGGCGTACACATATTTCAATCCCGCTTCCTGGCCAATTTCTGCTGCCCGTTGCAAGGTGGATGGTGGGGTGGGTGGCGCATCATCCATGCGATAATCCGGGTGGTAAGCGGTCACATGCCAGGGAATCTCGGCGGAAACGGATGCCAGATATCGGCTTGCTTCCCACAACTCCTCATTCGAGTCATTGAACCCCGGGATGACCAGGGTCACCACTTCTACCCACAACCCCAACTCTTTTGCCAGACGAATGGTATCGAGCACGTGGTTCAGCACTCCACCCATTTCACGGTAGCGTTTGTCTTGCATGCTCTTCAGGTCGATCTTATAGCCATCCAACCAGGGGCGTAGATATTCCAACACTTCAGGTGTGGCATAGCCGTTTGAAACGCAAGCGGTGCGCAAACCAGCTGCCCTGGCTTTTGAAAAGATCTCCGCCGCCCATTCCGCGCTGATGAGTGGCTCGTTATAACTGGATGCAACCGCCTTTGCCCCCGCGCGGACCGCCACCTGCACCAACTGATCTGCGCTTACCCTGCCTACCTGATCAATGGTATTGGCGGCGTAAGGGTCACGCAGCGCCTGAGAAGTATGCCAGTTTTGACAAAAATCGCAATGAAAATTGCAGCCCAGCATCCCAAACGTGAGGATTTGGCTACCTGGGAGGAAATGATTGAAAGGTTTCTTTTCGATCGGGTCTACCTGAGCACCAGCCACGTACCCGGCAGGGACCATGAGTTTCCCCTCCCAGTTGAAGCGAACGCCACAAATTCCCCTTTTACCTGGATGAATGAGGCAGCGATGAGCACAGGCTAAACATCTAACTGAACCTTCAGCCTCAGGGCTGAAAAGCGTTGTTTCTCGCGTCATTTCATCCAGTTTTTGGATGCGATTCAAGTGATTCACACTATCATTATAGCGCGGGCGCATCCTGAACTGAATTTAAGAAAGCTGTGGTAAACTCCCCAATATGGATGAGAAAACCCTCAAGATGTTGGAATTTCCCAAAGTGGTGGAAAGATTGGCCACTTACGCCGCTTTCAGCGCTTCTTCTGCCATGGCAAATGCCCTGGCACCTGCCGCCACAATTGAAGAGGCCAACACCCGCTTACAGATCACCAGTGAAGCCCGTCACCTCTTGAGCGTCAATGATGATATTGGCGTCGGCGGTGCTGAAGACATCCGACCGCTGGTCAATCAGGCGCGCCGTGGGGGTGTTCTTATGGAAGCTGACCTGATGGCCGTCTCCGGCACACTGGTGGCAGCCAGAAGTCTTTCTCGTTCATTTGAAAAAAATGCCAGCCGCTACCCACATTTGGCTGAGATCGCAGCTCGCTTTCCTCCACCCCCAGGGGTGATCGAGGCCATCTCACGCTGTATATCCGACCATGGTGAAGTGCTGGATAGCGCCTCCCCCAAATTGGCATCCATCCGCGCCGAGGTAAAAACCTCTTACCAGCGGCTGATGGCCAAACTGGAACGCATTCTCTCGGATACCCATACCGCCCCCATGCTGCAAGAAGCCATCATCACCCAGCGCAACGGACGTTACGTTGTGCCGTTACGTGCCGAGTTTAAAACCCGCCTCAAGTCTATTGTCCATGACCAGTCTTCATCTGGCGCCACATTGTTTGTGGAACCTATTGCCGTGGTGGAGTTGAACAATCGCTGGCATGAACTTCAGTTGGAAGAACGAGATGAGATCCGCCGCATCCTGGCTGAACTTTCTGGCCGGGTAGGTGCAGAAGCTGAAGCCATCTCAGGCATTGTAGAAGCTCTGGCTCAATTCGATTTTGCTCTCATGTGCGCCAAATACGCTGAAGATCTTAAAGCCAGCGAACCTATTTTGCATTCCATCCATCCGCCCAAGAATGAACACCATCCTGGCACCACGCTCAAGTTGCTGCGTGCCCGCCATCCCCTGCTGGACCAAACCCTGGCTGTACCGATCGATGTTGAATTGGAACCTGACACCTTTGCGGTCATCATCACGGGTCCCAATACTGGTGGCAAGACGGTCACACTCAAGACTGTGGGGCTGATGGTGGTTATGGCCGAATGTGGCTTACATATTCCCAGCCAATCGGGCTCTGAGATCAGCTTTTTTGAGAACATATTTGCCGATATTGGCGACGAACAATCCATTGAACAATCGCTTTCGACCTTTTCTGGCCACATCACCAACATTGTGCGCATTCTGCGCAACGCTCGCTCCAAAACACTGGTGCTGCTCGATGAACTGGGCGCAGGCACCGACCCGCAGGAAGGGTCTGCCATTGCACGGGCCATCATGCTTTACCTGGTCGAAAAACGCATCCCCTGCCTCATCGCCACCCACTATCCAGAGCTGAAGGCGCTGGCACATGCCACAGCAGGGGCTGTAAACGCCTGCATGGAGTTTGATCTTAAGACCCTGCGCCCCACTTACCGCCTCACCATTGGCATTCCAGGACGCTCCAACGCATTGGCCATTGCCAAGCGCTTAAATTTGCCAGAAGAGATTCTGGATTCAGCCCGTACCATGATCGACCCAGATGAGCTTCAGGCGGATGATCTGCTCAACGAGATCCATCATCAGCGCGAGGT
>CAZWKK010000086.1:0-7927 GCA_964634855.1 uncultured Anaerolinea sp. | reverse complement strand
GAATTTATTCGACCATAGCATTGATGTTATTCTCAAGAACCAAGACAAGAGCGGGGCTTACATCGCCTCTCCCAATTTCCCCACCTATCACTTTAGTTGGTTGCGGGACGGCAGCTTCATTGCCTATTCCATGGATTGCACCGGTCATTATGAGAGCGCGGAGAAGTTCTATCGCTGGGTGGGACAGGTGGTTGATCGCTATGCCCCAAAAGTGACCACTCTGGCAGAACAGTTAAAACGCGGTATCAAACCCGATCACAACGCCATTCTCAACGCTCGTTTCACCCTGGATGGGTTGGAGGAGGCCGCTGAAAGCGGTTGGGGCAACTTCCAGATCGATGGCTATGGTACCTGGTTGTGGGGGTTGGCCGAACATGTGAAGCGCAGTGGGGATACTGCCTTGCTGCAAGAACTGGCCAAACCGATTGCCACCACAGTGGATTATCTCAAGCTGGCCTGGCAGCTGCCCAATTATGATTGCTGGGAAGAACACCCTGAATACTTGCATCCGTACTCACTGGCAACTACCTACGGCGGGCTGATGGCCGTGGCGAAACTGCAAAAAGAAGGCCTGCTGCCGCAGATCAGCTTTGATGCGGCAAGTCTGGCAGGTGAGGTGAAGGAATTTATTGAAAAGTATGCTGTACTGGACGGGCGTTTTATCAAGCACCTCAAGCCAGCCAGCAAAGGGAAGCCTGTTTCTCCTTTATCCAATAGCGGCGTAGATGCCAGTTTGCTGGGTCTGGCTTTGCCTTATGCGGTTTATGATCTGAACCACCCCTATATAATTGAAACGGTTCAATTAATTGAAAAAGATCTGCATTATCC
Organism: uncultured Anaerolinea sp.; assembly: GCA_964634855.1. Classification (GTDB taxonomy): domain Bacteria; phylum Chloroflexota; class Anaerolineae; order Anaerolineales; family Anaerolineaceae; genus UBA6107. The sequence continues at coordinate 7,099 of CAZWKK010000086.1, read as the reverse complement.
ACAGGGTGGTATTTATCGCTATAAGGAAGATGTGTATTATGGCGGCGGTGAATGGGTCTTACTCTCTGCCTGGCTGGGTTGGTACTATGCCCAGGTAGGGGAAGGGGAGAAGGCTAAAGAACTCCTCGCGTGGATCGAATCTGAAGCAGACTCGCATGGCGATCTTCCAGAGCAAGTGAACGAACACACCCTGACACCAAAAGAATTACCGGTATGGGAAGAGCGTTGGGGACCTGTGGCAAAACCATTGCTCTGGTCTCATGCCATGTATCTGATCCTGGTACAGGCATTGAAAGAGTAGGTTTTTCGACCTCCTGGTTCAGAGGTTTGAAATAACGTCAGGCAGGCACAATTGAGCATTACGGCTGGTGCAGGGGGAACGCAGCGCCGGCGTTGATACCCTATTTGAGTTTTTCAAATTAGGGTATTGACATTTAAATTTTCCGACCTATAATGTGTACATAATTCATTCACTAAACGAAGTAACTTAATCATGCCAAACTTGCCTCGCGGAAACCGCGACCTCATTCGCAGTATCAACCGCTCGATCTTGCTCAATGCCATCAAAACGCAGGGAGCCATCTCGAGGGCTGATCTCGCGCATAAAAGCGGATTAAGCCCGGCCACTGTAACCGCCATCACTGGAGATCTCATCAGCGAGGGATTGGTGATCGAAAAAGAGACCGGCGATTCCAGCGGTGGTCGTCCGCCGATTCTGTTGGCACTTAATCCACGCGGCGGATTTGTGATTGGCGTTAAGTTGATGGAAGATCACGCTGTGGGTGCGTTAACCGATCTAAATGCAACCGTGTACCATAAGGACACGGTTGATTTTTCGGATGAATCGTTGGATTCCATTGTGGATGCACTGGTCAACCTGGTGAACCGCCTCATCCGTATGAGCGATGTGCGCAAGAAGCAGTTGCTTGGGGTGGGGGTAGGTCTGGCTGGCGTCATTGATTCAACCCAGGGTGTCTTACGTCAAAGCCCCTTCTTTGGCTGGAAGAATGTACCCTTGCGAGATCTGTTGGAAACCCGCTTAAAAGTGCCCATTCATATTGATAATGACGTAAATACCCTCACTTTGGGCGAAAAATGGCTTGGAAACGGCCTTCCTGTGGACGATTTCATCGTTATCACCATTGGGCGTGGCATTGGCATGGGCATTGTTATCAACGGGCAGATCTACCGCGGCAAGGGCGGCAGCGCCGGTGAGTTTGGCCACACCGTCATCGACCCCAAAGGTCCGTTGTGCAGTTGCGGCAAACACGGCTGCCTGGAAAGCTTCTTAAGTGATCGGGCGCTCATTGACCGCGCTCACGTTGAAGTGGCCGCCGATGTGAAGGATATTGATGATCTGGTAAAGAGGGCTGCCTCCGGAAATGCGGCTGCTGCGAATGTGCTCTCCGATGCGGGTCGTTTGTTGGGTCGATCATTGGCCAATGTTGTGAATATTCTGGACCCCAAGCTGATCCTGGTAAGTGGTGAAGGGGTAGGTATGGGGCCGTTGTTCTTTTCAGGACTGCAAGCATCTTTCCACGAGAACGTGATGCCCGGCCTGGCAGACGATACAGAGATCCGTGTCACCCCCTGGGGCGATGATGTTTGGGCTCGTGCTGCTGCCAGTGTAGTGATCGGCGATATCTTTAATTCGCCGATCGTCAAAGAGGAAGCCGCTGACAAGACAAGATAAAAAAAATTTGTCTGTGTTACTTCGTTCAGCGTATAAAGTAATCAATTTACCTGCCTGACAGGTTATTGAACGAACCAATTCTTAAAAAGGAGTCGAAGATGAAAAACAGCAAGTTGTTCGTAGTTGTATCCCTTCTTCTCGCGTTGAGCATGGTCCTGGCCGCTTGTGCCCAGGCTGCTACGCCCGAAGCAACCGCTGAGGCCACTGAACCAGCCGCAGCTACTGAGGTCACCTCAACCGAGCCCGTGACGATCAACGTCGTCAGCTTCTTGACCTATGATGAGAACAAAGAAGGTGCAGAAGCCCAGGTTGTCGCCGCATTCGAAGCAGCTCATCCTGAGATCAAAGTCAACTTCCAGTTGCTGCCGTATGCTGACTACTTCACCTCATTGAAGACCTGGATCGCTGGCGGAACCGCTCCGGATGTTGCCTCCCTCGATCTCTCCATGCTGCAGGAAATGGCTGCCGCTGGATCTCTGGTCAACCTCAATGATCTCATTGCTTCTGAAAACTATGACACAAGCGCTTACTATCAGAGCACTCTTGATATGTTCGCAAACAATGGTGGTCAGTATGGTTTGCCCGCTTCTTATTCAACAGTTGTCTTGTATTACAACAAGAACCTGTTCGATGCTGCTGGCCTGCCTTACCCCGATGACAAGATGGACTGGGCTACCTATGTAGACTATGCCAAAAAACTCACCAAAGATACCAATGGTGATGGCACCATCGATACCTTCGGCACCGCCCGCCTGTGGTGGCCGTATTACATGCTGGTCACTGGCGCCACTCCCTTCAATGCCGATGCCTCCGCTTGTACCCTCACTGAGCCCGCCGCCATCACTGGTTTCCAATCCATGGTTGACCTGACCCTCAAAGACAAAGTCGCTCCCTCTGCTGCCGATCTGGCCGCCCAGGATGACTGGCACATGTTCGAAGCTGGCCGCATTGCCATGTACCCCATTGGCCCCTGGTCTGTCTCTGAGTTCAATGACGTCATCAAAGATTTCGATTGGGACGCCACCACCCTGCCCATTGGCCCCACTGGCAAGAAAACCACCTTCCTCTTCGGTAATGCCTACGGTATGCTCTCTGGTTCCAAAAACCAGGCCGCTGCATTCGAGTTCATGAAATTCGTCACCGGCGCTGAAGGCGATACCATCCGCCAAAATGCTGGCTTCGAAATTGCTCCTATCAAGACCGTTGCTGAAAGCCTGTACCTCAAATCAATGGAAGGCAAGAAACCCGCCAACGCCAAAGTCTTCCTTGATTCTGCTGAATTCGCTCAGAGTGTTCCTACCCACGCTCGCTGGTCCGAAATTGCTGATGCAATCTCCTCCCAGTTGGATTCTGCCCTCCTCGGCGATATCACCGTGGAACAGGCCATGCAGAATGCCTGCGACGTCATCAACCCGATCTTAGCTGAATCAAAGTAAGCTCTGCTAAAGCTTTATGGAGGGCGGGCAAAACCGCCCTCCACTAATATATAAGGTCAGTTCGCCTTGTAGGAGTTCGCCATGGAAACAACCCGGGCAATTCAACCTCAAGCCTCTGCTTTTCAGAAGTTTAAGAAGGCAATGGGCAAAGCATTTTGGGGTTATTTCTTTGTACTACCCAGTATGTTGATCATTATCCTGTTTAAGCTGGTTCCATTGATCGTCGGTTTTGTCATTTCGTTTACCGATTGGAACTTGCTCTCTTCCCCTGCATTCGTCGGGTTTCAAAATTACGCCCGTTTATTCAGCGATCCCAATATTGGCAAGATCTTTGGTAACACCTTCTATTACAGTGCTTTGAGCGTTCCCCTGAACCTTGCCATTTCTTTACTGCTGGCTGTGGCATTGAACCAAAAGATCAAAGGGTTGGCGTTCTATCGCACGGCTTATTACATCCCTGTGGTCACGGCTTCTGTGGCCGTTAGCGCCATCTGGGTGTGGCTGCTCTCAGATTATGGCATCGTCACTTCAGCCCTCAAAAGCCTGGGCATTCACACCACCAATTTATTGCAGAATACCAAAACAGCTTTGACTGCCGTTACCCTGGTGGATGTGTGGAAGAACCTGGGCTTCAACGTCATTATCTTTTTGGCTGCTTTGCAGGATGTGCCAGAAGAGCTGCGTGATGCTGCCCGCGTGGATGGCGCTTCCAGTTTTGATATTTTCAAGCATGTTACCTTGCCGCTGATCAGCCCCTCCATCTTCTTCACCGGGGTCATGGGAGTCATTGGTTCGTTGCAGGCCTTTGATCTGGTCTATAACATGTCAATGAAGCACGAAGGCGGCCCCAACCGGGCTACCAGTACGGTGGGCTTTTATGTCTGGCAGAATGCTTTTAAGTATTCCAAAATGGGTTATGCTGCGGCCATCTCTTTTGCGCTGATGGCCATTCTGTTGGTGCTGACCATACTGCAATGGCAATTACGTAAAAAATGGGTTTATGGTGAGGAGTAAAAATGACCACACTTCCTGAACCGATCAAGAAAAATAAACAAGGCCGTTTTTCTCTGAACAAGGCGACTGCCTATATTTTACTGACCCTCGGCGCCCTGGTGATGATCATCCCCTTTGTGTGGATGCTCTCCACATCGCTCAAAGACCAGCAGCAATTGTTTGCCTGGCCGCCCAGTTGGCTGCCAAACCCATTCGTCTGGAAGAACTATACAGATGTGTGGACGCGAATTAACTTCAGCCTTTATGGTTGGAACACCATTAAGATCACCCTGGCCGTGACCCTTGGACGCCTCATTTTGTGCTCCATGGCTGGCTATGGCTTTGCCAGAATGAAGTTCCCTGGCAGAGATGCTCTTTTCCTCATCACTCTGGCCACGATGATGATCGGTTCTCAGATCACTATCGTTCCGAACTTCATCATCATGCGCACGCTGGGGTTGGTAGACACTCATTTTGGTGTGATCTTACCGCAATTGGCAGACGGTTTCGCTATCTTCCTCATGCGTCAATTCTTCCTCACTTTCCCGTATGAGTTGGAAGACGCTGCCAAACTGGATGGATGCAATCCGCTCATGTTCTACATGCGAATTCTCATCCCCAATTCCAAACCCATTATGGCCACCCTGGCAGTGATGACTTTCCAGGGCGTCTGGAACGATTTCCTCTGGCCATTGGTCATGCTCACCAGCCCGGCAAAACGCACCCTGGCCGTGGGTCTTTCTTACCTGGTGGGACAGTACACCACTCGCTGGGACCTGCAAATGGCCGGATCTGTTTTGACAGTTCTACCGATCTTGGTTCTTTACTTTGTGCTGCAAAAGTACTTTGTTCAAAGCATCAAAATGACGGGATTAAAAGGTTAGAAGGGTATTCTTTTTATGAATCAGCGACTTTATTCCAGATCTATCCAGATCATCCGCGAGAACCAGACCAAGTGGGGCTCTTACATCGCATCGCCTGCATTCCCGACCTACCACTTTAGCTGGTTGCGTGATGGAAGTTACATTGCCTATGCCATGGATCTGGCCGGAGAACACGAGAGCGCCAAAGCTTTTTACCGTTGGCTGGGCGCTACGATAGACCGATATGCCGGGAAAGTCAATGTGATTGAAACAACGCTCAAAAAAGGCCTCAAGATCCACCCTGACCAGGCATTGCATACCCGTTTTACTTATGACGGTCTGGAAGACGCTCCGAATAAGGGTTGGGGGAACTTTCAGATCGATGGCTATGGTACCTGGCTTTGGGGACTGAGCGAGCATGTGCATCAGACCGGGGATTATTCCCTCTTGCAAGAGTTGATCGCTTCCATTCGCACTACCATCCGCTTCATTCAACTCACATGGAAGCTGCCCAATTATGACTGTTGGGAAGAGTTCCCCGAATATATGCACACTTATTCTTTGTCTTGTATTTACGGCGGTCTTTATTCGGTCCAAACCCTTATAAATGAAGGAAAGCTTTCGCTGGACGGGGTGGATGTTTCATCCCTTGCAAATGAGGTTCATTCGTTCATTATGCAAAATGGCATCGTAGATGGAGTTGCTGTCAAATACATCCAACCGCAAAGTGGAGATATCCCGGCAAAAGCGATTCCAGCGAGCGGCCTGGATGCCAGCCTGATGGGACTTGATTTCCCCAATCAGGTCCTGCCGAAGGATAGCCCCATTTTGGCAGCGACCTATAAAGGCATTGAAGAAAAATTGTTGCGTCCGAATGGTGGCATCTACCGTTATCTGGGTGATGTTTACTACGGTGGCGGGGAGTGGATCTTGCTGACCGCCTGGCTGGGAATGCACTATGTGGATTCCGGCCAAAAAGAGAAAGCCGTAGCGCTGATGAACTGGATCGAGGCGCAAGCCGATGCAGAACTGAACTTGCCTGAACAAGTGAATGACAACTTGTTGTTCCCGGAGCACTACCAACCCTGGATGAAAAAATGGGGACCGGTTGCCAAACCGCTTTTATGGTCACACGCAATGTACATCATTCTTTATGAAAAGTTGCAGGAGAACAATTAACATGGGCGACAAATCTACCCCAATTCTCTGCCATCGTCCCTTTGGCAGACATCACCCATATGAACAAGAACCCGAAGAACGCTTCCCGCGTGAGCCGATTGCCGGGGAACCCGTCAAACTGGGCGTAAAAACCAACCCCGGTTCCGCCATTGAAAGTGTTTGGGCTGTCTGGCGTATTGCTGGCTCCACGGTGGATCACCGCGTGGCGGGTAAGCTGGTACAGAAAGCCGCTGAATATGACCTGTGGCACATTGAGCTGGCTCCGTTTGAAAGTGGCGCTCGCATTTCTTATGCCATCTTTGCCAAAGGCGCTGCCCTGCAAGAGCAGACCGAATGGTTCGATTTTGCCGTTTCCACATGGGTTAGTTTTGACCAACTGGTGGCAGCGGCAGAAAAAGACGATCAGGTCCATTTTGTCTTGAGCAGCAAGGAGACCCCTTCCTTTGTAGAAGTCGATATCAATGAGCAGGCTAGCGGCACTCTCTCTCTGGCAGTTCATCAGAGCAAAAGCGTAGCAGCCGTCAGCAGCGTTGATACAAAGCTGAAGGCAAAATTGGGTGATGTTTCTGTTGAACTAAGCGCCAGTCCATTCGGGCTCAGTCTCACAAAAGAAGGCGTTTTTGCCCTCAAAATGACTGCTGGCCTGAAGGCTTTGCTGGATGTGGATGGCAACATTCAGCGCTATTCATTCGCGGTGGCTTCGCCCAAACAGGAAGCTTTTTACGGTTTTGGCGAGCGCTACAACAGCCTCGACCAGCGCGGTAACACCCTGGTTAACCGCGTTATCGACCAGTACAAAAATCAAGATCGCCGCACCTACTATGCGGTTCCTTTCTTCATTTCTTCCATGGGCTACGGCCTGTGGGTCAAAACTGACCGCGAGGTGATCTTTGATATGGCTGAATCGGATGCCGCTGTCTGGAAGATCGAAAGTG
>CAZWKK010000085.1:0-8075 GCA_964634855.1 uncultured Anaerolinea sp. | reverse complement strand
ATAGGAGGCGAATAATGGATCTGAATATTCTCTGGTTTCTCTTGATCGGTGTACTATACGCCGTCTATTTTATTACTGAAGGTTTTGATATGGGCGTTGGTATTTTACTGCCTTTCCTCGGAAAAGATGATAAAGAACGCCGTATGATCATCAACACCATCGGACCGCATTGGGATGGTAATGAAGTCTGGCTGCTCACCGCAGGTGGCGCAACCTTTGCTGCCTTTCCGCAGTGGTACGCGACCTTGTTCAGCGGATTTTACCTGCCCCTCTTCTTGATGTTGGTCGCTCTCATTGTTCGTGGTGTCGCATTTGAGTTTCGCTCCAAAGACGAAAACCCCACCTGGCGTGCTTTGTGGGATTGGGCGATCTTCTTTGGTTCTTTCGTGCCGGCATTGCTCTGGGGTGTGGCCTTCGCCAACATCGTCAAAGGGGTTCCCATTGATGCCAGCATGACCTATACCGGCGGGTTCTTCAATTTGCTCAATCCGTTTGCTTTGATCGCCGGCGTCGTCTCATTGGTAGGCTTCACCCTCCTTGGGGCACTTTATCTGCAGTTGAAGAGTAACGGAGAGATTCTTTCCCGTGCCAAACGCTGGTTCAATACCCTGTGGATTGTGGAGATGGCCGCCTTCGCTTTGTTGATCGTTGCCAGTTACACCTTCTCCGGCGTGGTCAAAGGCTTTGGTCTAAACGCAGGGCTGGTGCTGTTGCTTAGCTTTGTGCTGCTAGCTCTGGTTAAAGTGTTTGCAGGAAAAGGCAAAGATGGACTGGCTTTTATCTTTGGTGCACTGTCAGTTTTAATGGCAACCGCGTCCATCTTTGTTGCCCTTTTCCCCAATGTGATGGTTTCCAGCACCGATCCGGCTTTCAATCTGACCATTTACAATGCGGCTTCCAGCGCCTATACCCTGGGCGTTATGTCAAAAGTGGCGCTCATAATGGTGCCCATCGTACTGGCTTACACCGCCTGGTCTTACTGGATCTTCCGCAAACGTGTTTCTAATAAAGTGGAAGATTTGAAATACTAAGCAGTGATGTATAAAGATTAAGGGATCCCATTGGGGTCCCTTTTTTCTTCATTTATCAGTAGCCGAAAATGACATGTTCGCTTAAAATGATGGTAATTCAAACTGGAGGACCCAATGCACAGCAAAAAGATCGTCAGCACTGAGAAAGCACCCAAAGCGCTTGGACCCTACTCTGTAGCTGTTCAGGCAGGGTGCTTTATTTATACATCTGGGCAGTTAGGCTTGGATCCATCAACCAACTCAATTGTTGAAGGTGGAGTCGAAGCGGAAACCCGTCAGGCTCTTAAGAATATCCAGGCGGTACTCGAAGCTGGCAGTTCCAATCTGGATCTGGTGGTGAAGACGACTGTATTCTTGCGCGATATCAATGATTTTGCCAAAATGAACGCGGTTTATGCCGAGTTCTTCCCTGTCAATTGCCCGGCTCGCTCGGCAGTGCAGGTGGCAGCATTACCCAAGAATGGCGCCGTTGAAATTGAAGTGGTTGCTTTGATCAACAAAGATTAATCTTCACCAATTTAGGAATAACTATTGAACCCGCGGGTTTCGCTGATCATCCCTTGTTATAACGAAGAGAAAACGATCACTCATTTGCTTGAGTCGATCCTGGCTCAAACGTACCCTTTGACCGATCTTGAAGTGATCCTGGTGGATGGACGTTCGACAGATAACACGCGGGTACAGATCACACTGTTTCAGACGGCACATCCACAGATCAATTTAAAGGTGATCGATAACCCTAAGCGCATTATCCCGGCTGCACTAAATTTGGCCATTCAGGCGGCCAGTGGGGAGTTGATCATGCGCATGGATGCGCACACCATCCCGGCACCAGATTACGTGGCAAAGAGTGTCGCTGATTTTGACGCAGGCAAAGGTGAAGATGTGGGCGGTGTGATCGATATCAAGCCCGGCAGCGAAAGTTGGATTGGCAGGAGCATCGCTGTGGCCACTCGCCACCCCCTTGGAGTGGGAGATGCCAAGTACCGCTGGGCTACCACAGCCGGTTATGCCGATACTGTGGCCTTCGGGCTTTATGCCAAATCTACCTTTGAAAAACTCGGTCTTTATAATGAAGAGTTGCTCGTCAACGAAGATTACGAAATGAACGCCCGTTTACGTGCCAGCGGTGGACGAATTTGGATCAACCCTGAGATACGCTCTACCTATTACTCCAGACCGGATCTCAGTTCTCTGGCACGGCAATACTTTATTTACGGCTTTTACAAATTTCGCATGCTGCGAAAATTTCCGCAAACTTTGCGCTGGCGCCAGGCGCTGCCGCCCATTTTTGTTTTTGGTATTTTGATGTTATTATTACTTTCCGTATTCTGGCCGTTAGCCAGGATCGTCTTTCTGGGTGTGGCAGCAGCATATATTTTGATCTTGATAGCTGGTTGTAGTCGAGAGGCTTTGAAACAAAAGTCTGCTTCGTTGCTGCTCGGAATTCCACTAGCCATCATGACCATGCACTTTTCTTGGGGAAGTGGTTTTTGGTGGAGCGCGATCAGTGGCTTAAAAAAGGGTAACCATGTCGGTTGAACGGATCAATTCAAAAAGTCAGTGGCGCATACGGGTGCGAGAACGCCGGTTCATTTTGTTGTTCGGTGATCTCTTCGTTACCTACCTCTCAGTGCTGATCGCCCTGGTTACCTGGGCGCAAAAAGACTTCCTCGATTTCAGCGGCGCTTTCCTCATCCAAAGGGCGCCTTTCTGGTTTTACTTGCTGCCTTTCCTGTGGATCTTCATCATGATGGACCTGTACGACATTCGTCGGGCCAGCCGCAGAAAAGATACCCTCGGCGGGGTAGCTACTGCAGCCATCATCAGTCTGCTGATCTATATGGTGGTGTTCTTCATCTCTGACCCCAACTCCTTGCCACGTCGTGGTGTGCTGATATTCGTGATCTGTGCTACGGTGTTGACCATTGCCTGGCGGTTTATCTACATCCGCGTTTTCACTGCCCCCATCTTCATGCGCCGTGCGCTCATCATCGGCGCAGGCAAGGCAGGCTCGTCACTGGCAAAAATGATCAATGAAATTCTGCCTTCTCCCTATCAGATCGTTGGCTTTATCGATGATGACCCAGAGAAAGAAGGCTTGACCATCGAAGGCTTTTCTGTATTAGGCCCAAGCAAAAACTTGCTTCAGATCATCACTGAGATGGACGTTTCTGATCTCATCTTTGGTATCTCTGGGGAAGTGAACGATGATCTCTTCCGCAATATGATCACTGCTGAAGAGCAGGGTACAGAGGTCACTTCGTTGCCGATCGCTTATGAAGAGTTGTTCGGCCGGGTTCCGATCTTCCTGTTGCAATCTGATTGGATCTTGCGCTCCTTCTTTGATGAACTGCACACGACCAGCTTTTATGAAACGAGCAAGCGCTTTGTTGATATCATCGGGGCGCTCATCGGGCTTGTATTTCTGGTTGTTTTATACCCTTTGATCGCCTTGATCATCTTGTTGGATAGCGGCTTTCCGATCTTCTACCACCAACCCCGAGTTGGAAAGAATGGGGTGCCGTATAAGATCTATAAATTCCGTACCATGGTACGCGATGCTGAAAAGAACGGCGTCCGGACAGCCACGGAACATGATGCTCGCATCACTGCTGTAGGTCGTTGGCTGCGGAAGTCTCATCTGGATGAATTACCCCAGGTGATCAACATCTTAAAAGGTGAAATGAGCCTCGTGGGTCCGCGTTCAGAACAAATTGAGTTGGTCAATCAATTTCAGCAGCAGATTCCCTTCTACCGGGCACGTTTGTTCGTGCCGCCTGGCCTCACTGGTTGGGCACAGATCAATCAGCGTTACGCCACAACCGTGGAAGATACTGCGGTAAAGATCGAATTCGATCTGTATTACATCAAGCATCGCAGTTTAATTCTGGATTTAACCATCATGATCCGCACACTCGGTTCAGTGATCGGGTTTAAAGGACTCTAAGCATGAAAATCAATACCACGATGCGAAATCGCTATTTGCTGTTCTTAGACCTGATCTTGATTGCGGCGTCAGTTTTTGGTTCATATGCCCTGCGCTTTGAACTGGCAGAACAGTTCTTCTTTTATCTGCCTTCTGCATACTGGATGTTAGGCGCAGCGCTCATCACCAAGCCGATTGTTTACTATTTCTTTGGGCTGTACCGCCGTCTCTGGTCTTATGCCAGTACACAGGAATTAAAGCTCATCACCTTTGCAGTGACAACGGGGTCAGTCATTGTCTCTCTGGAAATGATCATCTTTGCCGCCATGAAGTTGTTTACCGGCTTTTCCCGTGGCATTCTGATCATCGACTGGATCCTCTCAATCCTATTGGTAGGTGGGTTACGCTTTACCCTGCGCATCATCAACGATAGCCAGACCTCAGCTTCCATCCAAAAGAAAAAGACGTCCGCAAAACGAGCCCTCATCATCGGCGCAGGCGATGCTGGCGCCATGGTGGTAAAGGAACTTCAGAAGAACCGAGAATTGAACCTCATTCCGGTGGGCTTTTTGGATGACAATCCTGTCAAGATCAAACAACAGATCCACGGCATCCCGGTGGTTGGCACATTACCCGACATTGGTCGGGTGCTCGATCACAAAGAGATCGACGAGGTGATCATCGCCATCCCCAGCGCGGGAGGCAAGATCATCCGCATGGTGGCCGATGTTTGCCGCCTGAAGGGTATTCCCTTTAGAACCATGCCGGGCATTTATGAATTGTTGGGCGGAAAAGTAAGTGTGAGCCGCTTGCGTGATGTAGATATTACCGACCTGCTGCGCCGACAACCCAGCTATATGAAGGGTGAATTGGTTGGTTCTGTCATCAGCGGGCACATGGTGATGGTGACTGGCGCCGGAGGCTCTATTGGACGTGAGTTATGCCGCCAGATCGCCCGTTGGAATCCATCTGGCCTCATTTTGTTGGGACACGGCGAGAACAGCATCTTCGAAACCTGGCTGGAGATCCAGGAAGGTTATCCTTCTCTGCCAATCTTCCCAGTCATAGCAGATATTCGAGATTTTCCCCGTATTTCCAGCGTGTTCAAGAAATTTCATCCTGAGGTCGTTTTCCATGCTGCGGCACATAAGCACGTGCCCCTTATGGAGATGAATGTAGATGAAGCAGTAAACAACAACATCATGGGCACACGCAATATTGCCCGCGCCTGTGAAGAGAATGGTATTGATCGTCTGGTGATGATCTCAACTGACAAGGCTATTCGGCCAGCAAACATAATGGGCGCTTCCAAGCGCTTTGCAGAAATGATCGTTTTAGATACTGCTCATCGCACCAATAAACCCTATTGCGTGGTCCGTTTTGGAAACGTATTGGGCAGCCGTGGCAGTGTGGTGCCCCTTTTCAAACGGCAAATAGCCAAGGGTGGGCCGGTGACCATTACCCACCCAGATATGCGCCGCTACTTTATGACCATTCCAGAAGCAGTCTATCTGGTGTTGCAGGCTGCAGGCATGAGCCATTGTGGCGAGACCTTTGTGCTTAATATGGGCCAACAAGTGCGCATTCTGGACCTTGCAGAAGATCTGATCCGCCTTTCGGGTCTGGAACCAGGAAAAGACATTGAAATTGTATACACCGGTATTCGCCCGGGTGAAAAACTGAGCGAAGACCTTTGGGAAGAAGGCGATCAATTTGCGCCCACCCAACATCCAGATATTTATCAATTTGACGATCCTGCCAACCTGCGTGATGCAGAGTTGAAGGGCAAAGTGGATAAACTTTTAGAAATGGCCGCCTCTGGTAAGGTTTCAGAGATCATTGCTCTTGTGGACGAAACCATTCCCGGCTCAGCTATTGCCAGCACCCCGCCGCCTGAGATGACCTCGATCGATCAATCATGAAATGTACCCTCAAAGAATGGAATGAATTCATTTCTGCTCACCCAGAAGCCCATATTTTGCAAACTGGTCCCTGGGGCGAGTTGAAGTCCAATTTCGGTTGGAAAGTGGAGCGCCTGATCAACGGTGATTGCGGCGTTCAAATTCTGTATCGAACTTTGCCTGCCGGGTTCACGATCGGGTATATCCCCAAAGGACCAGTGGGCTGCAATTGGGAACAATTGATCCCTGAGATCGATGAGATCAGCAAAAATTACCGCGCCATTTTTCTTAAATTGGAACCCGATGAGTGGGGGGAAATCTGTCACGAATATGATTTTTCAGGGAATGGCTGGAAAAGCTCTCGTCCCATCCAACCTCGACGAACCATTTTCATCAATATAGCTGCCACCGAAGAAGAAATCCTGGCGGAGATGAAGCAAAAAACACGCTACAACATTCGTCTGGCAGAGAAGAAGGACATTAAGATCACCACCTCAACAGATCTAGAGAAATTTCATGAGATGATGGTGGTCACGGGCAAACGCGATGGTATTAACGCCCACTCATTAGCGTATTATCAGAAAGCGTATGAGTTGTTCCATGCTGATGGACGCTGCGAGATCTTTTTTGCGACATTTGAAGGCCAACCCATTGCTGCGATCATGGTCTTTGCTTCTGGAAAGATGGCCTGGTATATGTATGGCGCTTCCACTGAGGCGGAACGAAACCGGATGCCAACTTACCTGCTGCAATGGGAGGCAATCCGCTGGGCCAAACAAAAAGGCTGTGAGTTTTATGATCTCTGGGGTATCCCGGATGTAGAAGAAGAAGAGTTGGAAAACTCATTTGCCCAAAAACACAGCCATGATGGCCTCTGGGGTGTTTATCGCTTCAAACGCGGTTTTGGCGGCAAGGTTATGCGTTCGGCTGGAGCTTATGATCGCATTTATTTCCCGGCAATTTACGGTATCTATTCACAGATCATGAAGTTACGTGGCCGGCAGGAGGACTGATTTGTCTCATTACTGCCTAAACTGCGGGACGCCATTGCTGACTAAAGAGATCGAATCAAGGCTGCGAGAGGTTTGCCCGAAATGTGGCTGTATCTTTTACCAGCAGTTAAAGGTCAGTGCCGGTTGTTGTGTAGAGCAGGATGGCAAGCTGCTTCTGGTCCAAAGAGGGCTTGATCCTTATAAAGGCGCCTGGCATATGCCGGCTGGTTACGTGGAAGTAGATGAATTGCCCAGCCTGGCAGCTGAGCGGGAAACAAGAGAAGAGAGTGGCCTAATAGTAAAAAACCAGGAGCTGCTCGGTGCTTATTATTACAATGATGATCCACGTGGAAATGGTGTTGTTATCTTGTACAGAGCAAAAGTTCTGGATGGAAAACTGACCACATCAAATGAAACATTGGCGGCCAAGTTTTTCAGCCCACAGGAGCTGGATAACCTCCCTCTGGCTGGAATGAGCGCTGAAGCTTCCATTCAAGATTGGTTGAGCAGAAAGTAGATCTCATGGAATTGGTTAAACTGGACGAGCAGTGGAATAAGATCATCGCCGCATTGCCAGGAGCGCATTTGCTGCAAACTTCGCAATGGGCAGAGGTCAAAGCAGAGGTCGGCTGGCAGGCATATCCGCTCGTTTGGCATAGTTCACAAGGTGAGGTAAAAGCAGCCGCGTTGTTGCTTATCCGCTCCATGCGTCTTTTGCGTATAGGACCGAGAATCTCAGTAGCTTACGTGCCGCGTGGCCCCATACTGAATTGGGCGGAGGAACCTTTACGCAAAGAAGTATTCGCCGACCTGTTGGCGTTTGCCCGCAAGCAGGGATGCCTGTTCTTGAAGATTGACCCGGAATTGCGTTTGGGTACAGGTGTGCCTGGCCGTGAAGAGGCCTGGGAAGATCCGGTAGGGCAGGCGGTTGTGCAAGAGATGAAGGAATCCGGTTGGCATTTCTCGGCCAGCCAGATCCAATTCCGAAATACAGCCATGCTTGATCTAGTGGGGACGGAAGAAGACTGGCTCAAACGCATGAAGCAAAAGACCCGCTACAATTTGCGCTTGGCACAGAAAAATGGTATTTCTGTGCGCGTAGCCAACGATTCTGAGCTGCCACTGATTTACAAAATGTATGCCGAAACCTCCGTTCGCGATGGCTTTGTTATCCGCCCAGAAGAGTACTATGTGGGTCTCTGGCATAAGTTTATGCGGGCAG
>CAZWKK010000084.1:0-8101 GCA_964634855.1 uncultured Anaerolinea sp. | reverse complement strand
CTGGTGTCATTCCTTTGGTTGCGGTTAATGTAAGCGTGGGCAAGCGAAACATCGGCGTCAAAGAGTTGGTCGGAATTTGGTCCGGGGTCAAGAATGTATTTTTAGCATTCTCACCAGAAGAAAAGAAAAACTCCCAGAGGGTTTGAGCAGTTGGTTCTGATCCTCCCCCTTTCGCGGTCAGACCGTCAGACCGGACAGTCACACGAGAATAAGCGTCGCTTTTTACTGGAGTAAGATAATTGGAAATAATTGCAGCCAGCAGACACACCGCCAGAGCAGAAAAGAATTTAAACCAAAGAGAATTCAAAGTGAACTTCATGTCAGTTAATTCCAAGGCTGGATGCCGCAGGGCTTCCCCTGCGGCATCCATTTAACAATAAACTTAATACGGGAATAGGAAACTGGCGTTATTGTTACATTCGTAATTTGGAGTATAGGTTATTGCTCCCGTAATCCCGCTTGAGATGGTAGCAGCTCTCCACCAATGTTTGTTGCAAGAACCATTGGCAAATTGATATTTCATCAAATTGAACATTTTAATGACGCCATCTTTCCAAATGTAAACATATGGCACAGAGAACGCGCCCATAGAGGGGATTTCGGCTGTACCTGTGTTTGCATCATGGTCAAATGTAGTACCAAAATCCGTTACGCCCACCACATAATCGCCCGGGTAGTACGGCAGTGCCGCGTTGGCAGCCAAAGGGGCATGCGCTTTACGAGAACTAATGGTGGTGTTCTCAATGGGGACATAATCTAAAGCGCCTCCTTCGCGTTTGTATCGGGCAAAGGGGAACAGATTCATTGAGCCTGTTGGGTCTTTCTCAACATACCCGAAAGCATCCCCTTCCCAGCCTACAATGAATGGCGCTATCTGGGAAGCATCCAAAGGATTCGGAACGTTAGGTAGCCAAACATTCAGGTCAAGATCAAAATCGGGGTTCAGGTCATCATTCTCATAATTGTAGTAATCATAATTCTGGATAAAACCCATCACCACTTCAATGTTAGAGGATTTCGGTGGTATTCCCGCATCGTCGAACAGGTACAACTCTGCCGCACTGTACCACCACTGAGCATGTTGAAAAACGGGTTGTGGAGAAGCGGTGTAACCCGATTTATTGGCTTTATACTCGTAGCCATTGCCTGGATCTGAAAAGTCATCTCCTACAGGAGTAGGCAAATTAATGATCTCAGTGTAGGCCGTGTAATAGCTGAAAGTATCAGTTTGCTTGAGCAAACCGCTAATGAATTGAGTATTTGAGCCCATTTGGTACGGTGTGATAACTGCAGTCCCCTTTAAGCTCGTACCAAAATATGCGCTAACCTGAGCACCATTCAAGCCAAATCCGGTGCTGGCATCCATTACACTCGCCTGGACGGCAAAACGGTCCATCAGATTGGCGATGTTTACTTGATGAAGCCCTTCCATAGAGAGCGGCCAACAAGTATCATCCGCATCGATCTCCCAACCAGATTCGATCACATCCTGGCCAATTTCGCTGTTCGTTTCAAGAGGCTTGTATCCCCAGCGTCTTGCCGCGGCTGCAGCCACAAAAGGCGTTGCCATGGAAGTTCCGCTCATGTACGCATAACGCGGGCTCATATCATCAAAATAGTTCAAGTAGAATGGCTTGTCGTAAGGCGTTGTGGAGTAGATGTCTGATCCAGGAGCCACCACAGAAACCCACTTGCCATAATTTGAATAATCTGCCCTGCAGTTGTAATTATTGTATGAGTAGTCGCCATCATCCACGTACTTGCCAGATGCAGCAACTGCAAGAACCTTATTGGCATATTCTGGATAGGTAGCCAAATACGCAGGATATGATGGCTCATCGGTGTTTGCATTTCCAGCCGCAGCCACCACCAGTTTCCCTTTTGTATTGACTGCATAGTTAATGGCATCATCGATCGATTCTGAGTAACCCCCACCCAGACTCATGTTCAATACTTTCACATCCGTCCGGTTTGCACAGTAATTAATGCCCTGGGCAATATCATAGTTGGTTCCCCACCCTTGAGCGCCTAGAACCTTTACCGCAACTACTTTGGCCGTGGATGCACCGGCCATCCCTTTGCTATTGTTTGGATTCGCTGTAATAATGCCAGCAACATGCGTTCCGTGGCCAAAATCATCCATCGGGTCAGCATCACCATTCACGAAGTCATACCCTTTAATGATCTTCGCAGATAGATCGGGGTGCAAATAATCCACCCCGGTATCCAGTACACAGACCACGGCGCTGGCAGTGGTATTCCCAGCAACAATATCTGCATCCACAACGTCCCAACCGCTGTTCCACCACAGATAGGGATCATTCGGATAGGTTGCCAGGGTCTTACTACCTTTTATGGATCTCAGGCTCTGCAGGAACTCGATCGGCACTGCTTGAAGTTTTGAGGTCGAACCATTCAATGAGGGAGCAGGCCGGACGGCGAAATTGCGCTGTAAATATTTGGTGTCCACAGTGGCCGTTTCATCTGGAAGTTCATAAATGTAGTTGGGTTCTGCATACAGCACTGTTGGGTCTGCGCTTAAGAGAGCCGCTATCTCTTTTGCATCCTTTTTGGAATCTCCTTTCATTAAGGCAAGGCCACCCATGCCTACTTTTACGGGTTTGGCGCCAAATTTGTTTCCCAGCGAAGATGCCATAGCGGCATATTGCGACATTGATTTACCCGATTTAAAGACGACCACCACTTCACCTGGCATATATTTGCCGGTATTTGGGTTTATGTCTTTTTTTGCTTCAACCGGTCGGGCCGAAAAGAACAATGATAAGACCATTGAGGCCAAGACAAAAACATTCAAGAACATATGCTTCTTCATGAAAATTTAATCCCTCCTTTATGAAATTTTTACGAACCACGGTTGATTAAATTTTATTGCGGAAAATATTTAATTCAATCCTCAATATGATCCTGTTATTGACAGGGCGTTTCTAAATTTGTATACTTTAAGTGGTTGGTACCACCCAACCACTTAAAACCCTATGACCCTTCTTGACTCTCATTCCTTTGTCCCCCTTTACCATCAACTGGCGCAAATTTTACGCGAGCAGATTCGCAGTGGCCGGTTTGCCAGCGGCGCCGAATTACCCTCAGAGCGCGAGCTGATGCAGCAATACCAGATCAGCCGCAATACAGTGCGGCAGGCGCTGGATCTGCTTGACCGCGAGGGGCTCATCAAACGAACCCTGGGGTCTGGTACACGTGTTTCTGCTTTTCCTTCCACCTTTCAATATCACCTGGATACCTTTTATGAAAATCGAGATCTGCTGTTGCGCGCCGGTTACTCCCCAACCGTGCAACTGGTATCCACACGTCTTCTCCTCCCACCTGAAGTGGCGCGCACAGCACTCGCAATTCCACCTGGACAAAAGGTTAGCGTAAAAACGATGATCTTTTATGCCGATGGCCGCCCTGCCATGTACACCCAAGATTTTCTGCCCTTTGAGGTGAAAGAAGAGTACGACCTCAGCCCGCAGGGGTTGGGGTTCATGAAGTATCTTGATACCCAGTCTGGCCGACGCGTGGATTATGTGACCGTGGATCTGGCATCTGTGGAGGCAGTGGGTGAGGTGGTTGCCACCTTTAAATGTGCACCCGGGTCACCTGTGCTCCTGATGAAAGAAACTTTTTTAGATGAGAGCATGCAAAACCCGATCGCCTTTTCAATGAACTATTTCAACAATCAACTAATGGATTTTCGATTGTTGATGCGCAGGGGATAACCTCTTTTACAGGAAAGACCGATGACCGAATGGAATGTGCTCCTCCCAGCGAGTATGCCAGAACTGCTTCATCTGATCCAACAACCCAACCACAAACTGATCGCCGGCGGCACCGATCTGCTGCCCAAACTGCGTAGAAATTCTGCCGCAGAAGCCCCTGCTCTCATTGACTTGAGCCGATTCGCTGCCTTGCGTTTCATCCGCCAAAACGGTAAGACCATCGAGATCGGCGCGCTGACCACACATAATGATCTGGCTCAATCCGATCTATTGCGCACCGTTACCCCGGCTCTGGCAGAAGCAGCCGCCCGCATTGGCTCTGAACAAACCCGGGCACGCGGCACTCTGGGCGGTAACATTGCCAACGCCTCCCCGGCCGCCGACACCCTTCCACCCCTTTTATGCCTGAATGCCCAGGTGATCCTTACCAGCCTGGAGGGTTCCCGGGCGCTCTCGCTGCAAGACCTCCTCGCCGGGCCGGGCAAGACCCATCAACGCCCGGACGAAATGATCAGTTCCGTGCGTTTCTCTCTTCCCAAACTCCCATATGCCTTCAAATTTGATAAGCTCGGCCGGCGTACCGGCATGGCCATTGCTGTGGTAAGTGCGGCTGCCCTGCTTGAATATGATGCCAGCGGGTTGATTCATGGTGCGCGAATTGCCCTTGGTTCTGTGGCGCCAACCGCAGTGCGTTGCCCCCACGCTGAAGCCACACTGGTTGGGCAGGTACCCAGCAAGCAGGCTTTTCAGAAAGCCGCCCTGGCCGTTCAGGAAGACATCTCTCCCATCAGCGATCTGCGCGCCACGGCAGATTATCGCCGCCATGCAGCCAGCGTGCTTTTAGAACGCGTGCTGCAGCAGTCTTCCACCATGTTAAGTGGAGGGCAAGCATGGCCACAATGAATATTCACTTTACTTTAAACCACGAACCTGTCACGCTGAGCACACTACCCGGCCGCTCTCTGTTGGATGTTCTGCGCGATGATTTTCATCTGACCGGCGCTAAAGATGGCTGTGGTGGTGAAGGAGAATGCGGTGCCTGCACGGTGATCCTGGACGGCCAGGCGGTCAATGCCTGCCTGGTGCTTATCGTCCAGGTGGAAGGAAAGGATATCCTCACCATTGAAGGCCTAACCCCCAAAAACGGCCTGCATCCCATCCAGGAAGCTTTTACGAATGCTGGCGCTGTGCAATGTGGGTTCTGTACCCCCAGCATGGTGTTGGCCACCAAAGCCCTGCTGGACCACAATTGCGACCCCAGCGAAGAAGAGATCCGCACCGCTCTGGCGGGCAACCTGTGCCGCTGTACGGGCTACACCAAGATCATCAGCGCGGTCAAAATTGCCGCTGCGGAGGTGAAACATGGATGCTAAGCTGCGCGTCATCGGCCAACCCAACCCACGCAAAGATTCTGCCCTCAAGACCAGCGGCAAAGCCCTCTATACGGCAGATGTTTCACTGCCTGAGACCCATTACGGTGTGCTGGTACGCAGCCCCTACCATCACGCCCGCATCCTGGCCATTCACAAAGATGCCGCTCTGCAAATGGAAGGTGTAACGGCAGTACTGACCAGTAAAGAGATCCCCGGCACGAAGAAATTTGGCATGATCCCAGATCAGCCAGTGCTGGCGCTGGAAGAAACGCTGCATCTGGGGCAGGCAGTGGCCCTGGTGATCGCCACCACCCGCCAGACCGCCGAACTGGCCGCCAAAAAGGTGCAGGTGGATTATGAAGAATTGCCAGCCGTTCTGGAACCGCTGGAGGCTCTGGCAGAAGGTGCACCCATTCTCCACGGGGAAAGCAACCTGCTGGCCCAGTTCAATGTAGATTCAGGCGACATGCAGAGCGGCTTTGGTCTAGCGGATGTTGTTCTGGAAGAAGAGTTTTCGGTGCAGCGCATCTCCCCGGCTTATATGGAACCAGAAACCTCTCAGGCTGTATACCACCCGGATGGCAGCCTGACGGCCTGGGTCAGCTCGCAGGAGCCCTTCATTGACCGGCTTACCATGGCGGCCGTTCTGGATCTGCCGCTGGAAAAGATCCAGGTGCTCAGCACCACCATCGGCGGAGCGTTTGGCGGCAAAGAAGATGCCAGCCTGTCTGTGCTCACTGCCTTTGGTGCCTGGGCAATCCGCGGCACGCTTAAACTGGTCAACAGCCGGCGCGAATCTTTTCTGGCGCACCCCAAACGCCACCCGGCCACGGTCAAGCTCAAGATCGGCGCCAGAGCAGATGGCACCCTCACCGCCCTTGAAGGCCGAGTGTGGATGAACACCGGCGCCTTTGCCTCGTACGGGGTCGCCGTGGGCAGCCTGCTGACCGAAATGGTGACCGGCCCTTACCGCATTCCCAATGTGAAAATTGAGACCAAAGTGGTCTATACCCATACCCCCTTTTCTGGCGCCATGCGCGGCTTTGGCTCGCCCCAGGCCCACTTTGCCATAGAAAGCTGTATGGACATGCTGGCTGAAAAACTGGGCATGGATGCCGCCGAACTGCGCCGCAAGAACATCCTCCAGCAAGGCGATACGCTGCCCACCCGCGTGGTGCTGAATGAGACCGCGCAAGGTCTGGCTCCCTGCTTGCAGGCTGCCATTGAAGCGCGTGATCGACTCAAGAAGATTCCCGCCGCCCCCGGCAAGATCAGCGGGGTGGGCTTTGCCCTGGCCATGCAGAGCATGGGGCTGGGTGCCAAAGTGACCGACCAATCGGATCACCGCCTGGAGTGGCTGCCAGATGGCCGCGTGCTCATCCATCTGGGCGCACCAGATCTGGGTCAGGGCCTGGCCACGGTGGCAGAACAGATCGCCGCCGAGACTCTTGGCCTGCCCTTTGACCAGATCGTCACCGCCGGGTTTGATACCTCAGACGTCCCCGATGGGGGTGTCTGCTGCGCCTCGCGCATGACCTACCTGGTGGGCAACGCTGTGATCAGAGGCTCCAAAGCTCTCAAGGAACAATTGCTGCAATCTGCCGGTCTCTTCCTCACCCTTGACCCCGCCAAACTGAGCTACGAGGCTGGCCAGGTAGTATTGCCTAATGGCAGCTGCATCGCCGCCGGTGAATTTGCCAGCCGGGCTGCAGAACAGGGGTTTGCCATCGAGGCGGGCGGATCCTTCACCTTCCCCTACCCGGAAGCCACTACGCCGCAGCATTTGCCCATCGGCATGCCGCACGTCAAATATGTCTTCGCCGCCCAGGTGGCCCGCGTAGAGGTTGACCCTGAGCTGGGCACTGTGGAAGTGAAAGACATGGTGGCCATCCACGACCTGGGCAGGGTCATCAACCGTCTCACCGCCGAAGGGCAGATCGAAGGCGGCGTGGCCATGGGCATTGGATATGCTTTATATGAAGAAATGCCGCTCAAGGCCAACGGTCAGTGGGTGGATAGCTTTGCCGAATACCTGCTGCCCACCAGCATGGACATGCCCGCCCATTTGGAAGTGCAGATGTTGGAGTACCCTGAAGCGGATGGTCCCTACGGCGCCAAAGGCCTGGCCGAGATCTGCGTAGTGCCCACCGCACCTGCCATTGCCAACGCCGTTTACAACGCCGTGGGAGTGCGCGTGCACAGCCTGCCCATCACACCAGAGAAAGTGTACAAAAAGCTTACCTAATCAAAAACAGCGGGTAGGGGCACGGTAGAGTTTGCAAGAGATCTTTCAATTTGTCCAATCCTTTTATATCAATCATCTAGCTGTGTATAAATTTCAATAATTCCCCCGCCCTTGCCCTCCCCCATTCTAAGAATGGGGGAGGGTTGGGAGGGGGTAGTTTTACCCCAATTTTTTGGCCTTACCCCCTCTTACCCCTAATTTTCAATTTGTTGACACCCTGCCTTACCTGCGGTATCCTTAGCGTGCGCCCGGATGGGACCGGCGCGGCAGAGCCCTGTGAACCCCGCCAGGTCCGAGAGGAAGCAACGGTAAATGGGATACTCTGGGCGCCGCCGGCAAACCTATCCGGTCGCACTTTTCTATGAGCGAGTGAAGAATGACAGACACCCCCCCTGTATGCAGTTATGAAGGCTCCGACTACCAGACCTCTTTTTGGGATCAGGGCGGCCGCGCTTATGAAGATGCCTGTGAGGCCATCGCGCTCAAGCGCATGCTGCCGGAACACGGCAAGCACCTGTTGGAGCTGGGCGCAGGCGCAGGCCGCAACACCCCGCGTTATACCGGTTACGAAAAGATCACCCTGCTCGATTATTCGCGCACCCAATTACAGCAAGCCCGCGCCCGCCTGGGCGATAACCCGCGTTACCGCTTTATCGCTGCTGATATTTACCGGCTGCCCTTTGTGAACGATGCCTTTGACGGCGCCACCATGATCCGCACCCTGCACCACATGGCAGATGCCCCCA
>CAZWKK010000083.1:0-8126 GCA_964634855.1 uncultured Anaerolinea sp. | reverse complement strand
GGCCTTCTTCGCTTTCCACCTGGATCTGACCGTTGTGGCTCTGCACCACGCGGCGCACCAGGGATAAGCCCAGGCCGGTGCCTTTATCGTTCTTCTTCTTGGTGGTGAAGAAGGGCTCAAAGATCTGGTTCAGATATTCGCCGGGAATGCCCTTGCCGTTGTCGCTGATCTTCACCAGAAAGTTGCTGCCGTCAAATTTGGTGGCAATGCGGATCTCACCACCCTCTCCTTCAATCGCTTCAATGGAGTTCATAATGAGGTTGATCCAGGCGCTCTGCAGGTAGTTCTCGCTGGCCACGATCTGCGGCATCTCAGAATCGCGTTGGAACTGCACGCTGATCTGCCTGGAAAGGAATTCGTGCGAAAGCAGCATCAATGCGCTTTGGATGGAGTCGTTCAGGTCGACGGGCTCAAAATCAAAATCTTCTTTGCGCACAGAACCCAGCAGGTTCTTCACCACCTGGGTGGCCTTGAGGCCAGCGGCTTCAATGAGGCGGGCGGATTGCTGCAAGTCTTCCCTGTCTTCCGGCAGGTCTTCGATGAGCATCTGCGCGTTGGCCAAGATGGATGTCAGCGGGTTGTTGATCTCATGAGCTACGCCGGCAGCCAGTTGACCCACCGCGGCCAATTTCTCAGACTGGATCAGTTCCGCTTCCATGCGTTGCTTTTCGGTGATGTTCTGCTCCAGCAAGATCACCTGGCGCGGGTCATTTTCAGCTCCCTGGACGGGGTAGGTGCGGATCTCCCATTCCAGGTTGGAATTGTCTTTTTGCAGCAGGTGCAGCTTGCGTACCGTGCTCACTTTGTTTTTGAGGGTCTTGGCAACCAAACACCCAGGGCATGGGGAATTGTATTGGAAAAGACCTTCGTAGCAATGCTGCCCAACCACTTGCTGCGGCACCACGCCGCCTCGTTCAGCGCGGCTCTGGTTGATGGCAATGAGGTAATAATTTTCATCCACAATGTAAAAAGAATCGGGGATGTTATCAAACAGGGTTCGCAGAGTATTGCGGGAATGCAGCAGTTGCTGCTGGGTGGTCATCAGCTCGCTGTTACTGGCCTGCAGCTCTTCAATGAGCTTGGCTGAATGGATGCGGGCAGCCAGAGAATCGAGCAGATGAGCAAAAACCACCTGGGCTTCTTCAGTAAAAGATTCAGCGGGGAAATTGCCGATTGCCAAGATACCAAACAAATGCGAATGGTAAATCAGCGGAGCGCAGGCAATGGCATTTGGCTCTACACCCTCCGGGGTATCCACCAAAGGATTGGCGGTTTCGAACCCTGATTGGCGAAAGACAAGTTTTAGGTCTTGATAAGACTGGAACAACACCCCGGAAGTGAACTGGACCACATCAGTTTCCGGTACGGCCGATTTTTTACCCAGTACTTTACGGTCAGCCTGAGGGCCGCCTTGCGGATCCGTCAACACCAGTATGGCGAACTCATTGTTAAATATAGAAGAAAGACCCGCCAAAAAGCGATCTTCTCCTTCGTTCAGATCAATACGCGGGTCATTGATCCTAGCCAGTAATTGCACAGCACTTACCAGACCACTCGAACTTTTATCTTTCAAATCCATATTAAGCATCTATCAGTCGCCTTTGATGGTGTAGCCGAACCCGGCTACGGTTTCAATGAATCTTGGTTCTTTGGGATCCAATTCCACCCGCTCGCGCAGGTTTTTGATGTGCACACGCACCAGGTCGGGACTGCCAGAATCAAGCGGATAGTTCCACACCTCATCCAACAAGCGGCTGGGCGAAAACACTTCGCCGGCATGGTTCATCAGATGAAAGAGCAGATCGTATTGAATGGGCGTGAGGCGGATCTTCTCTTTACCAGGGATGGCCAACTCATAGGTACGGGTGTCCAACACATAGCCCTTGATCGTCATGGTGGGGGAATTGCTGCCCTGCCCGTTGAGGGTGGTTTTGCGGCCGGCACGTGAGCCGTTGCCGCTATGGTGGACTTCGGTACGGCGCAAAATAGCCCGTACGCGCAAGGTAAATTCTTCAATATTGAAGGGTTTGCTCAGGTAATCATCCGCGCCAGCCAGGAAGCCTTTGACCTTATCTTCGTCTTTGGTGCGGGCTGTAAGAATGAGAACGGGAATATCCGACACCTGAGAATCGGCGCGCATCTCGCGGCACACGCTCAACCCATCCATGCCGGGCATGATGATATCCAGCACGACCAGATCGGGTAAATGGCGATGTACCAGCTGCAGACCCTCAACGCCATTACGTGCCAATATCACTCGGAAATTTTCGCGTCGTAAACAGTGTTCAATTGTTTGCGAAACAATATCGTCGTCTTCAATTACCAGAATGCTTTTTGAGTCCACGGATTTTTTCTCCCTGGTAGACAAACAAGACCAATACCTTAACGTTACTTTAATTATACCTAATTCAGTATATCCAACAACCCGAAGCGGTATTGAAATATACTGTACAATTATGTTAAGTGCATTTCTACTCAGAGGTCTTATGAAAAAATTCTATCTGCTCGTACTCTCGCTATTGATCGCAATCCTCGTATTGACAAGTTGTGCCCAGGCTAACCCGGCCACCCCAACGACGTCAGATTCAAATGCAGCAAGCCCAACCAGCGCATCAGCTCTGGATGGTAAAACCCTTTTGGAAACTCGCTGTACTGCCTGCCACAGTTTAGCCAGAGTTGCCAGCGCAAAAGGGGATGCAGCCCAGTGGCAACAGGTGGTTGATCTGATGATCCAGAAAGGGGCGCAGTTAAACGCTGACGAGGAAAAGGTTTTGGTAGAATACCTGGCAGCAAACTTCAAATAAGCAAAAAGAGATCCCGCAGAGCATTCTGCGGGATCATTGTTTATTCACAGGCCTTGATCGTCTTTTTCAGAGCTTCATCCAGGTTTCCAGAAGAGAAACCTAACTCTTTTTGTGCCAGGGAAGCATCAAAGAAAGTGTTGGCCGTCTGTAACTTGGCCAATTGAATGGGATCCAGGCCGCTCTGCTTCCCTTCCAGCCAGTGAACCAGTTTTAATAATGCCGTACCGATCGTTACCAGCCCATTGGGCAGGGTGACGATCTTTTTTTCTTTACCCGTCAGGCGGCTGAGTCTGGTTAGCAGTTCGACCCATGTGAGGTTTTGGTCACCGATCACGTAACGCTGCCCGCCGCGTCCGCGTTCCACTGCGCCAGCAATGGCAGCACCAACACTTTCAACCGTCACGCAGTTGGTCCCACCATGCGTGTAAAAAATGATACCTGCCTTGCGGATGTAGTCAATGAGAGGTTTCCAAATGGGCGTGCGACCCGGCATGGAACCAAAGATGTAGGGTAACTCCAGGATCATCACGTCCATTTCGCTGCCACCCGCCTGGATGGCGGCTTCTTCTTGCTCCACCCGGCTGCGGATATAGGGGTGATGTTTGGTCAACTCCAGCTGCGGCCATTCACGGGCAAAGTAGGCAAAATACGAGCCCAAGATAACCCCTTTTTTGACCCCAGCATTTTTAGCAATGCCGATGAGCCGGCGGGTGGCTTCAACGTTGTGCTTATAAAAGAAGGGGTATGCAGGCGCTTTGGGCACCACACGGTCATCAGCACCGGCGGCATAGACCACGGCGTCTTGTCCTTTGAGTAAGGCGCCCACTTCTTCATCAGAGATCTTGTTCAAATCTGCCAGGGTAATCTTCACTTCAGGCGCAAACAAACCCTCAGCCGGCAAAGGCGGCAAAGCCAAAATGGTCACTTCATAATTCAATTTGAGCAATTCCTGCACGGCATAATAGCCCAGGAATCCCGTCCCGCCGATCAATAATACTTTCTTGGCCAAATTACATCCTCTTCTCTAGCGACCAACAAGAGATTGAAACTCAATACCCTTTTGGTGCAGTCGCATCGGTGTCACCACTGATGATCTTCACACCAGCGCTGGCGCCGATGCGAGTAGCTCCGGCCGCTACCAGGGCGTCTGCCTGAGCGCGGTTATGCACCCCACCAGAGGCTTTAACGCCCAATTCAGGGCCAACGGTCTTGCGCATGAGGGCAATATCTTCCACTGTGGCGCCGCCACCAGAAAAACCAGTGGAGGTCTTCACAAAATCTGCCCCGGCTTCTTTGGCCAGTTTGCAGGCGATGACCTTTTCTTCATCGGTCAGCAGCGAGGTCTCGATGATGACCTTGAGCAGCGCACCAGCTTTATGAGCGGTTTGCGCCACGGCACGGATGTCATCGGCCACAACCAGATTATCTCCGCTCTTCACTGCACCAATGTTGATGACCATGTCCACTTCCTGCGCACCTTGTTCGATAGCTACCTGGGCTTCATACGCTTTGGAGGCGGTGCTGGTAGCGCCCAGCGGAAAACCTATGACGGTGCAAACTTTAACATCACTGCCCTTCAGCATTTTTGCGCACAGGGGAACGTGGCTTGGGTTCACACAAACAGAAGCAAAATGATATTCTTTGGCCTCATTGCATAATTGCACGATCTTATCTGCGGTGGCGTCAGGTTTGAGCAGCGTATGATCAATTTTGCGAGCCAGTTCAAGATCTTTAGCAGACATTTGTACGGGTGTCATATTTTGGTCCTCTATTTCTAGTTTTATTGTGCAGCAGGCGGGACCATGAAGGAAATGAAGTCATGGTCAGGCAGATCTGAATGATGATAGGTTTCAAAGCCAGCAGGGAACATCTGATGCAGTGTTTCCAGGTCCTGGGTTTGGTTTGCCCTCACAATGAACATCTTGGCACGCGGGTCATCTTTGACGGTGGCGTAGTTCTCTGGCCAGAGGGCAAAATCTTTATCGGGGTAGCCGGTGGCGATGGCCACCAGGCGGGTATCTGCCCAGTAGGCCAAACCGGAAACATAACAGGTATCCGGAGAGCCCACCGAGTCGATAAAATCTTTGCACACCTGTCCCATCTGATAGGTGTTCCAGGTGGAGCGTTCGTAAGCATTATTGAATTGGTTGAATACCAGATCATAATTCTGGTTGGCTGATAGCATGATGAGGAAGAGAGCCACTGCGGTGACGGCTGCCTTGGCCACCCCATTGGAGGCGCGCTTCCACAAACTGGAGAGCATGCTTTCCAGGCCAATGACGGCGATGAGAATGATAGGCACTACTGCTCCACCCGCGCGGCTTGTGGATGGATTTTCGATTGGGAATGCCAACGCCATAATGGAAGGCAGCATCAGCACCGGGATGGACAGAAGCAGGAACATATCTTGCCAGCGGCGCTGCTTGACCCAGCGGTAAATGAGCACGACGATACCCAACGCATACAAAGCTGCGGTGATAACATCCAAGGCCGGCCTGTCTGTTACCGAATTAACCCAGGTGGTACCATCCTTCCAGAATGGCATCAAGAGCGCGTTCCAGGTATTCGAGAAAAATACACCGATCAGATTGGCAGAAGTTTGAACTTCAAGGGAGGTCATTCGGCTCAAAGAGCGGTAGCTGAAATCATTGGGGTATTGGATGGCGAATCGTAAAATGGGCAGGAAGAGGATCAGCGATATGAGCGCCATCATGCCCAAAGCCAACCAGGCTTCTTTGCGTTTGCGCTTGTCTTTTTGATGCAGTACATACACCACAATTGCCAGGGCCACCACCAACGGCATAATGCGAAAGGCAGTGTAGCCCCACAAACCTACCCCCAAAAAGATGGCAGATAGGACAAAATCATTGCGATTGGAGCGGCGGAATCCTCGGAAAAGAAAATACAATACTGGCGCAACAAAAACCACCACCAATACCAGGCGCATACCGGAACGTTCCAAAATATTCGGCCAGGAGGCAATGCCCAAAAACAACATGGCAAGCAAGCCTGTCCAGCGGTTTCCAATCTCTTTGCCCAGCAGATAGACAAAGATCAAGCCCAGCATGTACATGAGACCCATGCTCAGTTTCAACGTGGTCATGTTAATGCCAGCGCCGAACCATTTGATGAGGGCTGTGACGATGTAAAACTGCATGGCTTCGCGACCGCCGTTACTGGGCATAAAAATGGAATATTGACCATTTAAAATGCGCTGAACATCCAGCAACTTCTCAGCATGGTCACTGGTCATATCCAGGGGCACCGTAGCGATCTGAGACAGGTGGAAGAAAGCTGAAAGCAGGAAAACCGCCGCCACCAGAATCGTCCAGGCTGAAAGGTGAATATTGACAGATGGATTCTTTATAAAAGCAACGATCCTGGCATAAATGGCCTTGAGATCGAATTTGTGTCCGGGGATCCAAAAAGCATAAACCGCAAAAAAGATGGTCAGGAACCAGATAAAAACGTTAAAAGCAGTAAAAGTGTTGTCTTTAAAGGTCAGCAGGCTGAGCAAGATCAGCGGCAAAGAGATCAGCAAAGGCGTCATCTTGACACCCATTTCCATGGCTGTCGTTTCTTCAGCTCGCAGGGTGGGGAGTTCCCATTCTTGCTGGTAGATGGCCAGAACGGTAAAAATTGCAGCGATAATGTACAGGACAATGGCAAAATTAGGTTTTGAATTGGTCGGTTCCAGTAATCGCTGCGCTACCAGAGCAAACAATAAGGCTGCCAGGGGTTTCCAGGCAAAGAGATTGAAAACAGATTCACGTACCGGCTGAGGTTCAGAAGGCTCTGATGGTGGAAGTTCAATTCCACCTTCCTTCCCCCAATTGCGTGGATTGATCTTTTCTTTTAAATAATCAAGAACACTGGGTTCATCCATGGTACCTGGGCCCTTTGCTATTCGATAAGGTATTCGTTGCTCCATATGCCCCTAGTGAATTCACCCGAGGCAAGCAACCCATAGGTCAATTATATCCTGATGAGCACTCAGCATGAAAGCCAAAAAAAGCCCTCGCGGTGGCGAGGGCTTTGAGGAGCTACTTTTTGGCGGCTGCCATCTGCGAGATCATCTGGATCAGCGTATTGGCCACCAGTGCACCTGACTGAGCGCGGTAATCCTGGTTGCCCGCTTTACTGCCAGAGACCAGTGCATTCACGATGGCATCCAAATTGGAACCACCCGATTGTTTGGTCTGCATAAAGGCAGCGCCTGCGTTGAGGATATCACCAAGGTCAATGCCATTATCTGCCTGGCCAGTGGTGGCTGCACCTGTATTGCCTTCGGTACCCGATAAACCAGTGAGAAGAGAACCCAAAAGATCACCACCGCCGGTGTTGGCATTGCCGCTTTCATTCCCAGTCGCACCGCCCAACCCTGTGAGCAAAGAGCCCAAAAGGTCTCCGCCACCCGTTGAACCGTTGCCCTGGTTCATGTTGTTGGCTGCACCCAAGAGAGTCTGCACCAACTGCATGGCATTATCTGTGGTGATGGATTTCTGACCGGTGAATTGGCTGGCTGCATTGGCCAGACCTTCAGCATAAATTTGGGAAGATCCACTACCTGATTTTGAGCGCAAGATCTGAGCAGCGTATTCCAACTGGTCTGCCGCAGAAGCATTCTTCTTATCCTTCATGGCCTGGGTGATCACTTCAAAGGTTTGCACCATATTATCGCCATGGTCATGGTTGTATGAATCAGCATTATTGAGCGCAGTCTGGTTCTGACTGAGCGTATTCGCTACCGCTCCAAATAATTTTACAAGATCAACACTGTTTGTATTTGCCATTATTCCCTCACTAAATTTTGTTATAGACTATTTTTATCATATCAGCCTAGATTATTCAAATTGTTCTCATCTGTTTACCTTAATAAATTCGGAGAAAATCGTCAAAATTATTTACTTTGGCTTGTTTATATGCTATTATCTTTATACTCATTAAATGAATATACAGAGATTAAATAATGCCGCGTCAACAATCACCCCTTTCCATTGAATATGTGCTGCTGGGTTTCATCGACCAGCATCCCATCCATGGATATGATCTTTACAAGAAGATCAGCCAGTTTGACGCCATTTCGCTGGTTTGGCGCATCAAGCAAAGCCAGTTATATGCCCTGCTAGATCGTTTGGAAGAAGAAGGGTTGATCACCTCTTCGATGATCCAGGGAGAAAGCCACCCCAACCGCAATGAATACTCGCTCACCAGTGTGGGGGCACAAACCTTCTACGCCTGGCGCAGCAGTCCTGTGGAGCATGGCCGGGAAATCCGGCTGGAGTTACTGGCCAAAGTTTTTTTTGCCCTGCAAGCCAGCCC
>CAZWKK010000082.1:2228-8187 GCA_964634855.1 uncultured Anaerolinea sp. | reverse complement strand
CCCGGAAAAATGCTCGCCGCTGAAGAAGTCCACCCACTCACCGGCGGGGAACCACACCTTGTGCGCCGCGCCATCAGCGCCGGGTTTGGCCGGGCGGGTGACGGGTGCCGCCAGCAACTGGTCGCCAAAGAGGTATTCATTGGGGGTCTTATAGGCAGCGGGGTCTTCCGGCCACTCGTAATAAAGCGGCAGGCAAAGGGGCAAGCCGGTGGTTTCATAGCGGTGCGCCATCGAATACAGGTAGGGCACCAACGCGTTGCGGAATTGCATCGCCTGGCGCACAACCTTGAGTGTGGCAGCATCAAATCCCCAGGGTAGGTGATGCAGTTTTTTATCTTTGGTGGAGTGCAGGCGCAGAATGGGACTGAGCAGGCCGTATTGTACCCAACGGGCGTAGAGCTCGGCGTTCTCGCGACCGATCATGTGCCCGCCGATATCGTGGCTCCACCAGCCGTAAGCCACGTTGGCGGCGGTGCTGGTAAAGAAGGGCTGCAAAGCCAGGCTGGCCCAACTGATGAGGGTGTCGCCGGAGAAGCCGATTGGGTAACGGTGGCTGCCGGGTCCGCCCCAGCGAGAGAAGATGGCAGGGCGTTTGGCCGGGTTGCTGCCCAGGTCCTGATAATGAAGATGGTTCAGCCACCACAAGGGGTCAAGGCTGGGAATGCCTGAGAGGTGCCCTTGCTGCCAATCGATCCACCAGAAGTCCACGCCGTCTTTCTGTAGGGGGTGGAGCAGGGTCTCAAAATACTCTTTGGCAAAGCGCGGGTCGGTGATATCAAACTTGACCGGCGTCTGGCTGGCCGGGTCAATGCCCATGTGTGCAGCGATGGTGGAATACTGGTCTTCATGAGGGTGAACCCCTTCAGCGGGGTGCAGGTTCAGCGCCACCGAGAGGTTGTTCTGATGCAACCACTGCAGCAATTCAGGCGGGTTGGGGAAGAGTTTGCGGTTCCAGCTAAAGCCCGTCCAGCCGCTGCATTGGTTGCCGGTCTTGGTGATATGCCAGTCCATGTCGATGATGAAGACGGAGAGGGGAATTTCTTCTTTTTGGAAGCGCTCCACCAGGGCGCGGATATCAGCATCTGAGTAGTCCCAGTAGCGCGACCACCAGTTTCCCAGCATGTAGCGCGGGATCATCGGCACGTTGCCGGCAATTTTCTGATAATGCGCCAAAGCCTCTTTGTAGTTGTGCCCACAAACCAGCAAATACAGGTCTTTGTGGCCATCCTGCCTGGGGCGGGGAGCCAGCCAACTCTCGGGCGTAAAAAGCAGCGATTTTGTGTCATCAATGGCAGTCCAACCACTGCAAGAGATAAAGCTCTGGCTAAAAGAGACTCTTCCGTTGGTGCGGTCCAGGGTGCGGTTGGTGCCGGGGAAGTTCCCTTTATTGCGGGCGCCGTAATGGTACGTAGCGCCAGTCTCTTTGCTGGTCAGGCGCAGATTCCACCAGTTTGGATGGCGCTGAGTATTGGAGTAGGTGAGTTCAAAATTGGGCGTGCTGATCTTGAGCGAGCGGTCATTTTGCTGTACCTGCATCTCTGGTACAGGCTGCGCGCGGAAGAGGAATTGCTGGCTGGGAACATCGCAAAACTCCCCATTTGGGCTGACCTCGATGCGCAGCATCCGCTCTGTGAGCACAGAAATGCGGCAATAAGGAAAGCAAAATGTCGCTTTTGGGTTGGCAATTCCCGTGGATAATTCTGTATAATTAGGGAAAGAAGAGATCATTGGCCCTCAGTGGGTGAAGTTGGGTCTTTTCAAAGCTGAACCTATCATAACATAATTTGTTGACTAAATAAAGTAAAATGTCCAATTTACCACGCGGAAATCGCGACCTTATTCGGGGGATCAATCGATCCATCCTTTTGAACGCCATCAAAACGAAGGGCGCAATTTCACGCGCTGATCTGGCGCATCTCACCGGGCTCAGCCCGGCCACCGTCACCGCCATTACCGGTGAGCTCATCAACTCTGACTTGATCTTCGAGAAAGAGGTGGCTGGTTCCAGCGGCGGGCGCCCGCCGATCTTGCTGGCGCTCAACGCCCGCGGTGGTTTTGTGGTTGGCATCAAGCTGATGGAAAACCACGTGGTGGGGGCGCTGACCGATCTCAACGCGGCTGTTCTGGTGAAATCTACTGTGGATATGGCCAACAAACAGCCGGATGCCGTAGTGGATGTACTGGTTAATCTGGTGAATCAACTGACCGCCAAGAGCGGCATTCGTAAAAAACAATTACTGGGCGTGGGCATCGGTCTGGCAGGTGTGGTCGATAGCAGCCAAGGCATTCTGCGCCAAAGCCCGTTCTTTGGCTGGAAGAATATCCCCCTCAAAGATCTCATTCAAACCCGGCTGCATGTTCCGGTGTATCTAGAAAATGATGTCAATACGCTGACCCTGGGCGAGCGCTGGTTGGGCAGCGGCATTCCGGAAGACAACTTCATTGTGGTGACCATTGGTCGCGGCATTGGTATGGGCATGGTGCTCGATGGGCAGATCTACCGCGGCAAAAGCGGTGGGGCAGGCGAGTTTGGCCATATTGTGGTGGATCCCAGCGGGCCATTGTGTAATTGCGGCAAACACGGCTGCCTGGAGACATTTGTCAGCGACCGGGCTCTGCTGACTGCTGCAAAAGAAAAAGGGCTGCAGACAAACGACCTGGAAACGCTCGCCAACCTGGCCGCAGAAGGCAATGGACAGGCGGTGGAGATCCTTGAGACCGCCGGTAGATTATTTGGCCGTGAACTGGCAAACCTGGTCAATGTGTTGGATCCGCGGCTCATTCTCGTCAGCGGCGAGGGGGTAGTGGTGGGGGAGACCCTTTTCTCTGCCATGCGCGGCACCTTCCGCTGCAATATTATGCCTGGCCTGGCCGAAGATACCGAGATCCGTGTGGCTACATGGGGGGATGATGTGTGGGCACGTGGGGCAGCCAGCGTGGTCATTGGCGAGGTATTCCGCTCACCCATTCAGCCTGAGAACGAATCCTGACCAATTTTTGAAAAACAGAAAATTGATGCTTGAAATTTTGGAATTTTGGTGCTAATATAATTGAAACGGTTCAATTTCAATGGTTGAGCACCTTCATAAACAAATTTAGTGATTGAGTTTGGTCGGCAGGGTTTGATCGGACTTAATTTTTTCAAAACTGATTGAAACGGTTCAATTCAAAAACAAGAGTATAAATGCTGCACACAGTCACGCTCACGAAAGTTTCATCCTTCTGCAATTGCCCCGATTAAAAATTTTTCAGGTGATTGAAACGATTCAAAATAAAAAGGAGTCGAAGATGAAAAACAGTAAGTTGCTTGTCGTGTTGTCCGTTCTTCTCGCGTTGGGTATGCTCCTGGCAGCCTGCGCTCCTGCAGCAACACCTGTAGCTACTACCGCCCCTGCAGGGGAAGAATCTACCGAAGCTGTTTCCAGCGAACCGGTAACCATTACTTTTTGGCATTCCTACTCTGCCGATACTGAGGCCAAATACCTGGATGAGACCATCATCCCTGCATTTGAAGCCGCCCACCCCAACATTAAAGTTCAGTCTGTGTTGGTCCCCTACGATCAATTCCGCCGCAAGCTGTTGATCGCCCTCTCTGGTGGTGAAGCTCCTGATCTGGCCCGCCTCGATATCATCTGGGTTCCTGAGTTAGCTGATCAGGGTGCCCTGGCCAAATTGGATGAGGTCGTCCCCGATTTCCAGACCCTGGCCGATGCTATGCTCCCTGGTCCTCTGTCTACCAACTTCTACAAGGGCAATTACTATGGTCTGCCCCTCGATACCAATACCCGCATCCTCGTCTACAATAAAGACATGTTCGCTGCTGCTGGTATCGAAGCTGCTCCTGCGACCATCGATGAATTCTTGGCCGACTGCGAAAAGATCAAAGCCCTCGGTGATGACAAATACTGCTTCGCTGATGGCGGTACCTATGCCTGGGCCGTCAATCCCTGGATCTGGTCCTTCGGTGGTGATGTAACTGATCCTGATATCACCAAAGCCACTGGTTACTTCAACAGCGCCGCAACTGTTGCTGCTTACAACTTCCTCAAAGATGGCGTCGATAAGGGTTACATCAATCCTGCCATCAAGGGCGGCAGCCTGGATACCTGGGGCTCTTTCGCTCAGGATAAAGTAGCCATGATCTTCGAAGGCCCCTGGTTCATGCCCTCCTTCTCTGGCCAGTTCCCCGATAAACAATACGGTATGGCTTTGATCCCCGCTGGTGCTGGTGGTTCTACCTCCGTTGTGGGTGGTGAAGACATCGTCATGTTCCAGCAGAGCCAGAAGAAAGAAGCTGCTACCGAATTCATGAAATACCTTCTCTCCGAAGACGTTCAGTTGAAGATGGCCGAACAGGGTCAGGTTCCAGTGTTGAAATCCGCCATTGACTCTGACTACATCAAGAACCACGCTTTCTATGGTATCTTCCTCGAACAGCTCAAGACAGCCAAGGCTCGTACCCCGAACCCCGCCTGGAGCAAGATGGAAGAGATCCTCACCAATACTGGTAACGCCATTCTCAACGGCACTGTTGAAACTCAGGCCGGGTTGGATGACGCCGCCGCCAAGCTCGACGCACTGTTAGCTCCTGCCCAATAGTTATCACTCCACTTGGGTAACACGGGAGGGCTTCTACAGAAGCCCTCCCGTAAAATAGGGGAATTACTCGGAGGAAACGAAACATGCACATGTCATTGAAGACCCAAAAGAAAGTCATTCCGATCATTTTCATCATCCCTGGTTTGCTATTATTCATCGTCTTCCAGATCTATCCACTGCTTAAGGGTCTGCAAATGAGCTTTTACGATTGGCAGATCATGCCAGGCAAGGTCAGCCAATTCATCGGGTTGGATAATTACACACGTGCATTTTCTGATCCCATTTTCAAGATTGCGGCTAAAAACACTGCCATTTATGCCCTGGTCACCGTCCCCGGCCAGATGATCTTTGCTATGATGGCGGCTTTGCTGCTGAATGCCATTCCAAAGGGCAAAGGCATCTTCCGCGCCCTTTTCTATATCCCGGTGGTAACTTCCTGGGTGATCGTTTCTTTGCTCATCCGCTATATGTTCCAAAGTCCAGACGGTATTGTGAACTATTTTCTCAAGGATGTTTTCCATATTGTCAAAGACCCCATTTTGTGGTTGACCGATGCCAAATATGCTTTTATCCCCATTTGTATTCTGGGTATTTGGAAGGGCATTGGCTGGTCGATGATGATCTACCTGGCTGCCTTGCAGGGAGTGCCCAAAGAGTTGGAAGAGGTAGCTGAGATCGATGGCGCCAATGCCTGGAACCGTTTTTGGAACCTCACCATGCCGCTCATCAGCCCGACCATTGTGTTTACCCTGGTCATGCTCCTCATTGGGTCATTCAATGTGTTCCTCTCGGTCTACCTCATCACCAACGGTGGCCCTGCCCAGCAGACCGAGGTCATGCTCAGCTTTGGTTACCATCAGGCGTTCGATTTCCTCGACTTTGGTTATGGCGCTGCCATCTCAATGATCATGGCGGTTGTACTGATCGTGTTGAGCTACTTGCAGATGCGTTTCTTGCGCAAACCGGTAGAAATTGCAGGATAAGGACAGACAAAAATGCGAAAAACCAGAAAGATCTCTCGTTACATCCTCCTCTATGCCCTGGCTATTGCGGGTGCGGTGATTATGGTGCTGCCTTTCCTGTTCATGATCTCCAATTCTCTTAAAGAGAATGTGTATGTTATTGAATATCCGCCCCAGTTGATCCCGGCCAATCCATCATTTGGTAACTTCATCAAAGCCTGGCAGGCCAATAACTTCCAGCTTTACTTTGGTAACAGTGCTTTTGTGGCCATCATTTCCACCATTCTAACGGTTATAGTTTCTGCCACAACGGCTTACGCTTTTGCCCGTTTCAACTTCCCTGCCAAAGAGTTCTTATTCTTCCTGGTACTCCTGGTCTTGATGGTTCCCGATATGGT
>CAZWKK010000082.1:0-2128 GCA_964634855.1 uncultured Anaerolinea sp. | reverse complement strand
TTGACCGCCATTGATGAGCCGCTCAAACGCACTTTGCCGGTAGCCATTTACTCCTTCCAGGGGCAGCACGGCACCCAGTGGGGGTTGGTGTTCGCAGCCATGATCATCGCCATCATCCCCACCATGACTGTCTTCCTGGCTCTGCAGAAATACTTCATTCAGGGTCTTACCAGCGGCGCAGTGAAAGGCTAACCTTGCACAAGCGTGCGATCATTATCGGCATATTGTTTTGTATTGTTATGAATTCGTGCACGGCTCGGCCGGCAAAAATATTATCGACATCAGGAGTAGTTACAATGAACGATGTTCAGATCAGCGCCATCCATTATCAAAATTCATTCACCCGGCCGGGCGAAAGTGCTCGTTGGACGGTTGTGGTAACCAATCTTTCAAAAAGTGAGCTCTCTGGTGAGCTTTCTTGCCAGATCAGCGATACAGAAAAGACCTTATATCGCCTCAGCCAGAAGGTCACGCTCAAACCAGGCAAACAAAGTTTTGATTTCGAATGGCTGCCCCCTGCCAAAGCGCCGCGTGGATACGGTCTGGATGTGACATTCGATCTGACGGATGGCAGCAAATCTGAGGTGGCCAGTTCTGGCTTTGACGTTTTGGATAAGTGGACCCAGATGCCCCGCTACGGCTTTCTCACCGATTTCTTCCCCGAGCGCAAAGACTCTGCTAGCATGATGCAGCAGATGGCCGACCTGCACATCAACGGTCTGCAATTTTACGATTGGATGTACCGCCACGAGCAATTCTTCACCACGGATGAGCCATACATCGATATTTTGGACCGTACCCTGTCATTAAATACCGTCAAAGAGCTGATCGCCGAAGCCCACAAACACGGCGTCGCCGCCATGCCTTACACAGCCATCTATGGCGTATCGGTTGAATTCTTTAACAGCCACAAAGATTGGGGTATGTATCACGCCGATGGTTCCCCGGTTTACCTGGGGGAGAACTTTATGGCCTACGTGGATCCCCGCCCAGGCAGCCCCTGGACGGTGCACATGCTGAATGAGTTCAAGGGAATTTTACAGAAAACCGATTTTGATGGCATTCACCTGGACCAGTACGGCGACCCTAAGGTGGGTTATGACGCCAAAGGCAAATCCTTTGATCTGGGCCAGGCCATTGCCGACACCATTACGGATACCCACAAAGTGGTGGATGAATACCGCAAAGACGGCGCAGTGGTCTTTAACTGTGTTACCAACTGGCCGGTAGAACTGGCCTCCCGCGCAGATGAAGACATTATCTACATCGAAGTCTGGGATCCTTACACCAACTTCAGCGACCTGCACAATCTGGTCACCTATGCCCAGTCGCAGAACACCGGTAAGCCGGTGGTGCTGGCAGCCTATGTTCACCCGGCCAATTCTGCCAACCCCATGCTGATGGATGCCATCATCTTTGGCAGCGGTGGAGGCCGAATCGAACTTGGCGAGAACTTTGGCTATCTGGTGGAAGCCTACTTCCCCAAGTACGAGATCCCCACCGAGGAACAACGAGCTTTG
This sequence comes from uncultured Anaerolinea sp., assembly GCA_964634855.1. Lineage (GTDB taxonomy): Bacteria > Chloroflexota > Anaerolineae > Anaerolineales > Anaerolineaceae > UBA6107. Next base: position 608 of record CAZWKK010000082.1, on the reverse strand, counting down.
CTGCAGAACTATTATGATTTTGCCGTGCGCTATCAAGCCCTTATTGGCCCCGCGACCACAGAAGCCACCGGCAAGTGGATCAACAACATCAAGGTGGGCTCACTCAAGGTTGGACTTGGAGAGGGTAGCGATGTCTTTGCCCTGGCTCGCGAAACAGATCAGTCCCTGGCTATCAGCCTGGTTAATCTGACAGGGATTAATTCCTTCAGGTGGAATGTCCCAGTTCATGACCCAACTCCTGCCAAGGACCTAACCTTTACTCTTAAAGGTCTCGATAAGGCGGTCAAAGAAGTGGCTTTCACCTCCCCGGATGGGGAAGATTTCTCACTTCAGAAAGTTGAATTTACCCAAATAGACGGAGAGCTGACCGTAAAGATTCCCACTTTGCGATATTGGGACTTATTGGTGATCCGTTATTGAGCCAAAATCCATTTTCAGGGATTATTATGAATTTATTCGACCATAGCATTGATGTTATTCTCAAGAACCAAGACAAGAGCGGTGCCTACATTGCCTCTCCAAACTTCCCAACGTATCACTATAGTTGGTTGCGGGATGGCAGTTTCATCGCCTATTCCATGGATTGCACCGGTCATCACGAGAGTGCT
>CAZWKK010000081.1:2932-8246 GCA_964634855.1 uncultured Anaerolinea sp. | reverse complement strand
GTACCGCATTGAGCGAAGCCTCTGGCAACTGGGCAGTCGCCTTCATCACCCTGGTGGTCACAATCGCTTTCTCTGTTTATCTGCAGGGCAAGGGCTTGCTGGGCATGCTCCCCATCCTCTTCGGCGCTATCGTTGGTTGGTTGGTCTCCCTGGCCTTCGGCCTGTTGACCCCCGATAAGATCGCCGCAACCGTGGGTGCCGAAGCCTGGTTCCGCTTGCCGCACATCACCCTGCCGGCTTTCGCTGATCCGCGCGCCTGGAGTGCTGTCCTCTCCATCGCCCTCATCGCTATCGCAACCGTTCCTGAATCCACCGCCCACCTGTATCAGATGAGCCTGTACATCGACGCTCTGGCCAAAGAAGTTGGCAAGAAACCCGTCGAGATCAAGAAACTCATCGGCTTGAACCTGATCGCTGATGGTACCGATGACCTGGTCGTCGGCTTCCTCGGTGGCTGCGCTGGTACCAACTACGGTGAGAACAACTCCCTGATGGCAATCACCCGCAACTACTCCACTGCCGTTTTGATGGCCGCTGGTGTTATCGCCATCTTGTTGGGCTTCGTGGGTAAATTGGCTGGTATCGTCAATACCATCCCGACCGCTGTTGTAGGTGGCCTGTCCATCTACCTGTTCGGTGTCATTGGAATGCAAGGTATTGCCCTCATCCAGAGCGAAAAAGTCAACCTCTTCGATCCGAAGCAGTTGGCTGTGGGTGCAACCATCCTCGTGTTGGGTATTGGTGGCGCCATGGGTCTGCCCAATGGTCTGTTCCCCTTCCCCATCCCCGTGATCTTCCCCAGTGGCATTCCTGCCATCGTCTTCGCCGCCTTCTTTGGTATCCTCCTCAATGCCCTCTTCCTGATCGTCAAAACCGAATGGTTTGGCATCAAAGAGCGCGAGAATATCAACGACTAATCATCCCTGTTGAATTCCATCCCTCCTTCAGCGATGGAGGAGGGAACTTTTCCAGCGTGTTTTCCGGTGGAAGCTACTGGGAAACACGCTGAACTCAAAATAAACGGGAATAAATATGATCAATCCCCATCCAGGACTCCCAGAATTAGAGTATGTAAAGCCGGCATCACTGGCTGAAGCTAGCAAGTTCTTGGCCGAGCATGAAGGCGTCGCTCGACCGTTCTCAGGTGGCACGGATTGTCTCGTCCGCTTACGCGATGGTGTGTTGAAGCTCAACTACCTGGTCGATGTAAAAGGACTCGACGGCACAAAGGAAATCTCCTTTGATGCAAAGAAAGGGCTGACGATCGGCGCCGCTGTTACCATGAACCGAATTGCCAGCCACCCAGACGTTTTGAAATACTATGGAAATTTAGCTGAAGCAGCCCGCTCTGTGGCCAGCTATCAATTACGCAATCGTGCAACGGTTATTGGCAATATCTGCAATGCCTCCCCCGCAGGCGACACCATTGGTACCTGCATGGCATTGGATGGCGTTCTGAACGTTCATGGTTTGGATGGAATGCGCGAAATTCCATTGAGTAATTTCTTCCTTGGCCCAGGCAAGACCGTTCTCAAAGCAGGCGATGTTGTCGTCTCTATCACTTTGCCCCTCCCTCCGGCTGGTATGGTCGGAGTTTATAAGAAACTTGGTCGAAACAGTATCGGTGATCTCTCCATTGTCGGTGTAGCGGTTTTAGGGTATCCATGCAAAGAAAGCCCCTCTGGGTATCGTTTCCGCATTACGTTGGCCTCAGTGGCCCCAGTGCCCTTTGAAGCCAGCAAAGCTGAAGCCGTGCTCTCTGAAAAGAAGATCACCGCTGAAGTGATCGCAGAAGCCGCCCAGGTAACCATGGATTCTGTTACCCCAATCGATGATGTGCGTGGCTCCGCTCGCTACCGCAAGTTCATGGTCAGAAACCTGACCCGTGAAGCTATCTCAGAAGTTTTTGCAAAGATCGGTAAATAGGAGGCAGCCATGACTTTACAACACCTCACAATTAAAGTAAATGACCTGGTCGAAGTAGTGGATGTGCCCTCAAATATGACCCTTTTGACCATGCTGCGTGAGAAACTCTCCCTCACAGGCACCAAAAATGGTTGTACCGCGGGTGAATGCGGCGCTTGTACCGTCTTAATGAATGGTGAGCCCGTCAATAGCTGCATGGTCCTGGCCGCTGAGTGTGATGGCGCCGAGATCGTGACGGTTGAAGGATTGGCCAAAGACGGCAAACTGAGCAAAGTTCAGGAAGCCATCATCAAGACCGGCGGCGTTCAATGCGGTTTCTGCACTCCCGGCATGCTGATCTCAGCCACAGCCCTTTTGGACCGTAACCCGAATCCCACTGAACATGAGATCCGCCAGGCTCTGGTAGGCAACCTTTGCCGCTGCACTGGCTACATGCGTATTGTCGAAGCCGTCAAAGAAGCGGCGAAAATGTAACTCACAGGGATACTACTATCCTCCAAGGAGCCAAAACTATGGCAAACGTGAAAAGCAAAGAAAAAAACTCCAGCCCGGTAGGCAGTAACCTGCCCCGTAATGATGTATACGAGAAGGTTACCGGCACCGCGGTTTATACAGATGATATCCAGTTTGGCGGCAAATTATTGTATGCCCGTGTCAAACGCAGCCCATACCCGCACGCGATCATCAAAAAGATCGACGTCAGCAAAGCCAGAGCCTTACCGGGCGTAAAAGCTGTCATTACTGGCGCTGATTTTCCCAAGAAGATCGGTTTGTATCTGAAAGACAAGAACATTCTGGCCATTGACCGCGTTCGCTTCATTGGCGAGGGTGTAGCCGCAGTGGCAGCCATCAGCAACGAGATCGCCATGAAAGCCCTCGAGTTGATCGATGTGGAATATGAAGAGCTGGAACCCGTTTTTGATCCTGAATTCGGCGCTACCAAAGAAGCTCCGCTCATCCACCCCGACCTGGGCAGCTATTCCTGGCCTAACTTTATTTTCCCTGAGCCCGGCACCAACATTGCCAACCACTTCAAGATCAAAAAAGGCGATGTAGACAGCACCTGGGAAAAATGTGCTCATGTGGTTGAGCATAAATTCAAAGTTCCCCACATTCAGCATGTGCCCATCGAACCGCATATCGCCATTGCCATGCAGGATGAGAAGGGCAAGATCACCCTTTGGGCTTCCTCTCAATCTCCTTTTGCTCAGCGCAACCTGATTGCAGAGACGCTGGACATCTCTCCCACTGACTTGCGCGTCATCGCCCCGTTCGTAGGCGGTGGTTTTGGCTGCAAAGCTGGCGTGACCATGGAAGCCATCCCTGTCGCTCTGGCCACAAAATGCAAAGGCTGGCCGGTAAAACTGCTCCTCACCCGCGAAGAAGAGTTCTATACCAACTTCGTTCGCCAGGGGTTGGTGATCACGGTTAAAGTTGGCTGCGATAAGAACGGCCGTTTGATGGCCCTCAAGAACACCATGTACTTTGATGGTGGCGGCTCCACCGAATACGGCGTCAACGTCACCCGCGCCGCTGGTTATTCCAGCTCCGGCCCGTATGACATCCCCAATGTTCAGACTGATTCCATCTGCGTTTACACCAACCACCCCATTGGTGGTGCCTACCGCGGCTTTGGCATGTCTGAGCTGCACACCGGTATTGACCAGGCCATGGATGAACTGGCCGAAAAAGCCGGCATTGATAAAGTGGAGTTCCTCAAGCTCAATGGCGTCAAAGGCGGCGATACGCTGGATACTGGCATGACCATGCACCCCAACGGTCTGTTGGAATGCATCGACAATGTTGCCAAATCCATCAACTGGAAAGAAGTAAAGAAACCCTCCTCCCCCAACAAACTGCGCGGCAAAGGCATCGCAATTGCCTGGAAAGCCCCCGCAATGCCCCCCAACGCTGGTTCCAGCGCCTGGGCTGAGTTGGCAGAAGACGGCAAAGTGACTGTCGGTGTCGGTGGTCAGGAGATCGGTCAGGGCACCTTTACCGCCATGGCACAGATCGCAGCCGCTGCTCTGGGTGTACCGTACGAAGACGTACGCATTGCCGGTCCTGTTGACACTCAGTACAGCCCGTACGAATGGCAAACCGTGGCCAGCCGCCTTACCTGGAGCATGGGTAACGCCGTTCGTAACGCTGCCGCTGATGCCCGTAGACAGATCCTGGAAGTGGTTGCCGAAGCCTGGCACGAAAAACCGGAAGATCTGGATATCGTCAACGGTATCGTCGTCTCCTACAAGTCTGAGAACGAAACCTCGCTCAAGAACATTGCCATCTACGGTATTGCCAAAGAGAACAATGAAGGCTGGATCGGTGGTCCGATCATCGGCCGTGGCAGTTTCATGCCCACCTATGTGACCAACCTGGATCCTGAAACCGGTCAGGGCCCTCGTTCTGTGGTGCACTACACCGTTGGCTGCGAAGGTCTGGACATCGAGATCGACAAAGAGACCGGACAGATCAGCGTACTCAAAGCAGCAGCCGCTTTCGATGTTGGTCACGCCATCAACCCGAACCTGGTAAGAGCTCAGATCGAAGGTGGTTTCATTCAAGGTTTGAGTTCCGCCATGTTTGAAGAGATCAAACTGAAAAAAGGCGTCATGACCAACCCCAGCTTCGTAGATTATCGCATCGCCACCACAGCTGATACCGAATTCCCGCTGGACACCCCGTACGTGGAAGTTCCGCAGGATGACGGCCCGTGGGGCGCCCGCGGCGTGGGTGAACACCCCATGGTACCTACCATCGCTGCCCTGGGCAATGCCATTTATGATGCCACCAAGATCCGCCTGCCTGGCCCCCCCTATTCTGCAGAGAAGATCTTCCTGTCTCTGGTAGATGATGGTCAGGTGAAATAACGCACTCAAGGCCTGCCGTGGGGCAGCCTGCGGCAGGTTTTAAGTTACCCACACATCAAGAGGAGTACTATGGCCGAAACATTTGATATTCTCATCCACAATGGGGTCCTTCGCAGTAATGTGAAGGAGAACGTCGATATCGCCATCAAGGGCGGCAAGATCGTCAAGATCGCCACCAAGATCGATGGCTCAGCCGAAAAAGTGATCGATGCAGGCGGAAACCTTGTTACCGAGAGCTTTGTCAATACACACCTCCATCTTTGCAAAGTGTACACGTTGATGATGATGGATGAGGCAGCGCTGAAAGATTATCACGGCGCTGACATGGGCAAAGCCATGACCGCTATTGAACTGGCCGCCAAGATCAAAGATCAGTACGACGAAAAATGGATCATCAAGAACGTGCGCAAAGCCGCCGCTTTGGCTGGTCGTTACGGCTGCACGCACATCCGCGCCTTTGCAGATGTAGATTCCAAGGCCAAACTTGAAGGCGTCAAAGCCCTCATCAAAGCCCGCGA
>CAZWKK010000081.1:0-2832 GCA_964634855.1 uncultured Anaerolinea sp. | reverse complement strand
GATGCCTACTATCCCTACGGTCGCAACAACATGCTCGAGGTTGCCTTCTTGAATTCCCACCTGCTCTGGTACACCACCCGAGAAGACATGGAAACCCTGTACGATATGGTCACCAAGAACGCCGCTCGCTGCATTGGCCTGAACGACTTCGAACTCAAAGAAGGTGCTGCAGCCAATCTGGTTGTTCTGGACCAACCCAATGTACTGGAAGCCTTACGCTTCCATGAAAAACCGCTCTGTGTTGTCAGCCAGGGTAAGATCGTCGACCAGGCTGCCATGGATCGTTTGATAAAAGAAAATAGCTAATGTATAATGAAAATGCCGTTGTTCTGAACGACGGCATTTTCTTATTAATATGACAAAATAATATGACAGTTTCCAGTTGACAGAATTATTTTGAATTGGCTATATTTATACTTGGTATAGATTCAATTTCAGATAATTAAATATCAACTGTTCAATTGCATAGGTTCGGTCTATGCAAGTGGTTCTTTAAATTATCTATACAGTGGAGAATCTTCTCTTTTCCATGATCGATTAAAGCCGTATATCGTAGTTGTTTATTGGTTCGTTCACCAAGCAATTAACACAGACTCGCATTAAAGACACATAACTTGAAAAATTCTGTGATTGCCAACCAGTAAAAACATTGAATCTGAACAATTAAATTGCTGCAGATCGTTTTAATGTTGGCTTTATTGGAAAGGAAAGTTTATGACGACAGATACCGGTGATGCAAGAAGTAAAAAGATAGTGGTTTGCTGTCATTGTGTCCTAAACCAAAATGCAAAACTCGAGGGAATCGCCGGCTGGCCTGGTGCGATCCAGGAAGTGAGTAAGATCCTCCTGGATTCAGGTGTTGGCATTTTTCAGATGCCCTGTCCAGAAATGATCTACGAAGGAATTGGCCGTTTTGATAAAAGCGTAGAGCAATATGATTGCGCAGCGTTCCACGAGCTCTGTGACCGACTGGCTAAAGAAGTTGTTGACCAAATGAAGAACTATCTCAATTGGGGTTACCAAATTCCGGCGCTCCTTGCCATAGATGGTAGCCCTTCTTGCGGTTACAACCTGGCACAATCTGCCCCGGAATGGCGTGGGTTGGTGGCGGGCAAAAATTGGCAGAAAGTTCGTTATGTGGAACGCATGGGAATCTTTATGCAGCACCTGGTGCATGAAATGAAGGCCCAGCAGGTAGATGTGAATATCATCGGCATTCCAGAGATCCCAGAATTGGGCAACCTGGAAAATGCGATCTTGAGCATCAAATCTGAAATAAGTGAGTAAAGGAGGTGAACCCCCTACTGTTCTTCGTTCTACCATCGTCGTCAACTTTTAGACAATAAAAGAGGAGAATATGAGTAAAAAATTGTTCGTAGTTGTCACTATTTTGATGGTTGCTGCCATGTTGTTGGCCAGCTGCCAAAAAGCCGCTGAGCCCACTGCTGCACCTGCGGCCGCAACCGATGGCAAAGTCAAAGTCTTTGCTGCATTCGCTACTCCGATCGAAGAGCCCTGGGACGGCGTGATCCATCAGGCTCTGCAAAAAGCAGCCGATGCCGGTGAGATTGACTACACCTACACCGATAACATTGGTTACTCTGGCGATATGGAACGTGTCTTGCGCGAGATCTGCGAAAAAGACAAACCCGACCTGATCATGGGCGACGGTTTTGGTAATGAAGAAGCCATCCGCCGTGTTGCCGCTGACTATCCCGAAATCGCTTTCGCTTTCGGCTCTGGTTATGGCCCCGTGGAACCCAACTTCTCCGTCTTTGATAACTGGATCCATGAACCGGGTTATCTGATGGGTATGTACGCTGGTGGTTTGACCAAATCCAACAAGATCGGTATCGTTGGCCCTTACCCCGTGGCTGAAGCCAATCGTGTTATCAATGCCTTCATCGCCGGTGCCAAAGAAGTCAACCCCGACGCCACCTTCTTGATCTCCTGGATCAACAGCTGGTACGATCCCGCTGCTGCCAAGGAAGCTGCCCAGGCTCATATTGATAACGGCGCTGACGTCATCTACGGTTATCCGTACGGCGCCATTGAACCCGCTGCCGCTGCTGGCCTGTACACCTTCGGTATGATGGAAGATCAGAACTCACTGGCTCCTGACTATGTGGTCACTAGCGCTGTTTGGAACATGACCCCGACTGTTGATTACCTGGTAAAACAGATCGCAGCCAAGAGCTACACCGCTATGGATCTGAAAGACTTCAGCATGTTCGCCAAGGGTGGCTCACTTTTGGCCCCGCTGCACGGACTTGAATCCAAGATCCCGGCTGAACTCGTGAAGTTAGTCACCGACAAAGAAGAAGCTATTCGCACCGGTGCCTTCCGCGTGGATATCAACGAAGCCATTCCTCAGTAAACTGTTCTAGATTTTTAGGAAACGCAGCAGGGGCAACTCTGCTGCGTTTCTGCAAGAAAAACCATTTCTACCCTTTTTGAGGTAAACATGAATGCAGTTCAAATGATCAGTATCACCAAGCGGTTTGGGCAACTGGTTGCGAACAATGATGTGAATTTCACCCTGAAAAAGGGAGAGATCCACGCTCTCTTGGGCGAAAATGGCGCAGGTAAAACTACCCTTATGCGCATCCTCTACGGCCTTTACCAGGCTGATAGCGGCAATATTCTCGTCAACGATAAAGAAGTTCGAATTGCCTCCCCCAGCGATGCCATCCTTAACGGGATTGGCATGGTCACCCAGCACTTTACGCTTGTCCCTACTTTGACAGTTACAGAAAACATCCTTCTCTCAGAAAAGAAGGGGGTGTTTCTGAATGTTGAAAAGAACCAGAAACTTATTGTTGAAACTGCCGA
>CAZWKK010000080.1:5834-8278 GCA_964634855.1 uncultured Anaerolinea sp. | reverse complement strand
ATCCATGTCACTTCTTTGCCCTCATCCATGGCGGCATAAGACAACAACTGACCGCCAAACAATACCCCTTGTCCACCAAAGCCAGCGATGATGATCTCTGTCTGCATAAATGCCTCCTAGATCTTGATCTCGGCGATGGCCGGATGAACTTTATAATCGCCAACTGGATAGTACGGCACCATCTTGTCGTTGAGCCATTGCAGGGCCACGGATGGAGTCATTCCCCAGTTGGTGGGGCAGATGGAGAGGAATTCGATCATGGAGAAGCCCAATCCGCGCTGCTGCACTTCAAAGGCGGTGCGGATGGCTTTTTTGGCCATGCGAATGTTTTTGGGATCACCTAATGAGCGGCGCACCACATAACTGGCGCCATCCAGGGTGGAGAGCATCTCAGACATGCGGATGGGATAGCCCTGTGTTTCTACATCACGTCCGCGCGGTGACGAGGTGGTCACCTGGCCGGGCAAAGTAGTGGGGGCCATCTGACCGCCGGTCATGCCGTAGTTGGTGTTGTTCACAAAGAAAACGGTGATGTTCTCGCCGCGGGCGGCAGCATGGGCAATCTCACCCATGCCGATGGAAGCCAGGTCGCCATCACCCTGATAGGTAAAAACGGTCTTATCAGGTAAAACGCGTTTGATGCCTGTGGCCATGGCAGGAGCACGTCCATGGGGAGATTGGACAAAATCAAAATCAAAGTAGTTGTAGGAAAAAACGGAACAACCCACAGAAGCCACGCCAATGGAATTCTCGCGCAGCCCCATTTCATCCAACACTTCTGCAATCAGGCGGTGGGCAATACCGTGTGTGCAACCCGGGCAATAATGAGTTGAGACATCCGTCAACGAATCGGGGCGGTTATAAACTAAGACTTCGTTTTCTACATCATAATCGGTCATGGTCAACTCCTATAAACCTTTCAAGGCCATGCGGGCCAGCCAGCGGTCACGCGGGTGACCCTGTGTGCTGATATCGCCTTTGGCCATGCGGCGGATCTCATCCAAGACCTCATCGGGGTAAGGGACAACCCCACCCATGCGACCAAAGAATTCGACCGGAAGGCTGTTCTTGGTGGCAAGCAACACATCTTCCAGCATCTGACCCGCACTCATCTCTACAACCAGTAAATTCTTCACCTTGCCAGCCAGCTCTTCGTACGTTTTGCGTGGGAAGGGGTTGACGGTGATGGGACGGATGAGACCCACTTTAATGCCTTCGGCACGGGCAGCACGGACTGCAGAAAGGGCTAAACGGCCAGCAGATCCGTAGCCGGTGACGGCAAATTCGGCATCATCCATGTAGTACGTCTTAACCCGGATCTCATTGGCTTCGATCTCTTGCCAGCGGCGCATCAAACGGAAATCGGTTACTTCTTGCGCAGCCGGGTCCAGGTTAATGGAGGTCAAAACACGTCGCTCTCTACCCTCAGAGCCGTTGGTCGCCCAGTCAGGATAGGTAGTTTTCAAAGGTTGGAAGGGGGGAAGCTCACAGGGTTCCATCATTTGACCGATGGAGCCATCAGTGAGGACCACTACGATGGAACGATATTTCTCGGCCAGATCAAAAGCCAGCACGGTCAGATCCACGGATTCTTGCACCGTAGCCGGAGCCAGGACGATACAGCGATAATCGCCATGGCCACCACCGTGCACCATCTGGTTATAGTCTCCCTGGGCGGGGGCGATATTGCCCAGACCGGGGCCACCGCGCATCACATCCACCAGCACAACCGGGAGTTCGGTACCGGCGATGTAAGAGATTCCTTCAGTCATCAGACTAACGCCGGGACTTGAGGATGAGCTCATGACGCGTTTACCGGTACAGGCAGCGCCGTAAACCATATTGATGGCGCCTAATTCGCTCTCAGCCTGAACAAATGCACGCCCTAATTCGGGCATGCGGCGGGACATATATTCCAACAATTCTGTCTGCGGGGTAATGGGGTAACCAAAGTAGGCAGTCACACCTGCGCGGATTGCAGCTTCGGCTACGGCTTCGTTGCCCTTCATTAATTCTCTCGCCATAAACTGCCTCCTAAGCAGGGATCCGGTTGGTGCCGGTCTTTTCACGATAGACAGTAATGGCGGCTTCTGGACAAACAACCGAGCAAACGGCGCATCCGGTGCAGCCTTCAGCGATCAGTGTTGCGGGGTGGTACCCTTTGGCAGTGATGTGATCAGTAGCGAGGCCCAATACTTGCTGTGGACAGGCAGTCACGCACAGTTCACAGCCCTTGCAATAGATTTCATTGACTTTGATTCTACCCTTTGGGGGCATTCGTACCTCCTGTAAACGGTCAAGTTGAGATCAATTGCCTGAAACCTGTATTTTCAGCCTACATCATTATTCTTACATTCAAATTAAAAAGCAGTACCAAATTTCACGAGAATTGTATGCCGTTTGTCCAGACCAGACAGGCAAATAGATAATACCATATTCAAAAT
>CAZWKK010000080.1:0-5734 GCA_964634855.1 uncultured Anaerolinea sp. | reverse complement strand
CGCGGTTCAACCCCTGCTGCGGCACAAGAGACCACCCGAGCCAGCGCTTTGAGCCCAAGTGCTTTGGCTTTGTCAGCACTCATCAGAAGCAAGGCGGCTGCGCCGTCATTCATGCCAGAGGAGTTTCCGGCGGTGACACTGCCATCTTCGCGGAAAGCTGGTCTGAGTTTTGCCAGTGACTCCAGGGTGGTATCGCGGCGCGGACGTTCATCCTGGGCAACCACGATGGGGTCGCCCTTTTTCTGCGGGATGGCGACCGGCAAGATCTCTTCAGCAAATTTACCGGAATCCATGGCAGCCACCGCGCGGCGGTGACTTTCTACGGCAAAGGCATCTTGCGCCTCGCGGCTGATGCCAGTCTGAAGGGCGATATTTTCTGCGGTCACGCCCATGGGGTCAGTGCCGTAAAGCTTTTCCATGCGCGGGTTGGGGTAACGCCATCCGAGGGCAGTATCGTAGGCGGTGAGGTTGCCAAAAGCAAAGCCCTGTTCAGCTTTGGGGAAGGAGTATGGCGCACGGGACATGCTTTCCATGCCGCCGGCCAGGTAGACCTCACCAGTACCACTGCGGATGGCCTGAAAGGCCATGTTTACCGCCGTCAGGCCAGAGGCGCACAGGCGGTTCACGGTGGCAGCCGGAACGCTGGCTGGTAGCCCTGCCAAAAGGGCAGACATGCGCGCCACGTTGCGGTTATCTTCACCGGCCTGGTTGGCACAGCCCATATAGACTTCTTCAATTTCGTTTGGATCCAGGTGATTTCGCTCGACCAGAGCTTTGAGAACCATCGCCCCCATATCGTCTGGTCGCACTTTAGACAAACTGCCCCCCAATGCACCGATCGGGGTCCTAAGGGCATCTACAATGACAACTTCTGTCATTCCATCCTCCGCATAAAGGGCTAGTTTCCTCATTCTACCACCGAAGGACCCGCCACAAGCCCGCCCGGCACCTGTCAGATTTGTGAACCCGTAGAATTGTGTCGTATTTATTTGTGATTCTCGTATAATTATTCTAGGTGCATTCTATGACCGTTTAGAAGATAATTCGGAGTTTTGGCCCTGTCGATGCGAATGCGTAGAAATATACTCCTTCCTTTATTACTGACTGCCACGCTGATCCTTTCAGCCTGTGGTTCTGTCGGTAATCAGGCACAGGCCAATAAAACCTATGACGTGGCACCGCGCTTCAGGGAGTTCTACTCTACTCTAGGCGGAGAAGATGTGCTGGGACCCGCCATTTCTGAGACGATCTCCATCCAATCTTACGATTGCCAATTCACCGTCTCCGCCTTGATGTGCCTCAACCCAATGGTCTCAGATGCCAGCCGCTTCTCGCTCTATCCGTTGGGAGCTTCCATGAACGTCAAAGAAGACCCGGCCCAAACTGCTGCCCAGGGCGGCAGCCAGGTGATCGATGGTTACACCATTGACGATGGTTTTCTGGCCCTGTACAACAAACTCTCCGGTGACCGTTTTGCCGGGCACCCGCTCACCCAGGTGCACATCAATTATCAGCAAAAACGCTATGAGCAATTCTTTGAGAACGTCGGCTTCTATCGCAAGTTCGGTGAAGCGGATAGTGCGGCCCATTTGTTAGCCTACGGCGCATTTGGCTGTACGGATGCTTGCTCTTACACCCCCTCCGTAGATGCCATTATCCTCAACGCCAACAAAGCCCAATCTGACCAACCCATGTTGAACGGACTTGCCAAAATGGGCGATACATCGGTATTGGGTGCCCCTCTCACCGAGCCGTACATCGCCAGCGACGGCAACGAAGAACAGGTTTACGCCAACGCAGTGGTCTATGCTCCGGTCAACGATCTGAACAACGTGCGGCTGCGTGCGCTTTCCAAGATGCTCAATATCCCCCAGGCAGAACCGGGTAAACAAAAATACGGAACCGCCGAGAACATGGTCTTTTACCGCATCAAAGGGTCGTTGGGGCTGCACGTGCCCATCCCCTTTGATAAATTCATTGCGGCGCATGGCGGGCTGGACCTTTCCGGCAACCCCATTGACGAGGTCTTTCAATATGACGGTGCTATCTACCGCCAGTGCTTTGAAAATTACTGTCTGGATTACGATGCCAGTTCCGGCCATGTAAGCATGTCGCCGCTGGGACAGTTGTATGCCCAACAATTGGGCGGAGAGAGCATTCCTGTACCGCAGAAGGTAGCAATCACCCCGGATACTGTGACCCTGCAGGTAGCGGAGCAGTATAAGGAACTGAGCGCACAGGAACAACAAAAAGTGGATATTCTGGTGACGCAAAGAGACAACCAGCAGCCCATTGGCAACGTTGATTCGGTCATCACCGTCAATTTGCCGGACGGCAGCACCTACTCTACTGACTTACCCAAGACCGGCATGGATGGCCGTGCCTCTGTGGTCTTGCCCGCAATGAAAGAAGTCGCCAACGGCACCATCCTGGTCTACCAGGTATGCCTTAAAGGCGACTCCGATCAAGCGATCTGCGTCTCAGACAGTTTCCTCATCTGGGGCGGATCGTAGCGTTTATTGAGCTTGTTGCTTGGCTTCCCCAAACAGATCTACATGATCGATCTTATTTGAGATGCTGTAGACATACAGTGTGAAATCTGCGCCCTGACCTTTGCTCAGGTCGGCGTTCTTTTCGTATTGGCGTACGCCCACTACATTGCCCAGGGCATCATACGCCACGGCCGCCACCCAATAGTGATTGGCTGCAGAAGCGGCATCTTTGAGCGCCAGCGAAGCACTCACAGTGGCCGAGTTGCCATCACTGGCAATCTCTACCTTTGAGTTTTGAATGGTTACATCCAGCACGGAAGTACTGCTGCTGCTCACCGGCAAGGCGGTCAGCAAGGCAAGCGTCACCTTGGAAGAGGCAAAGACCTGTGGGGGAAAGTAAGCGAACAAGGGCAGGCTATTCTTACTTTTCAACTGGTTCAAGGGCAAAGAACCAACGGCTTGCAATTTCTCCCCAGTCTCAGGGTTGGTGAGGGTGAACTGCGCCGTCAGGTTCTGTACCGAATAATCCTGGTTGTTTTCCACAACAGCAAAACAATACAGGCCCCCAGTGAGCGAAGGAGCGCAGAAGGGCTCTTTGAGCAACAGGGGCACAGCAGTGGCGCTGATGGGTGTGGGCGTGCCATTCCCTGTGCCAGATGAAGGAGGCACCACTACCTGGGTGCCGGCAGAGAGGGTGTAAGGGTTCACATTCGGGTTGGCTTTGAGAATGGCATCCAATGACACGCCATTCTTGGCAGCGATGGTCCACATGGTATCGTTGGCCTTGGCAGTATATATGAAGGTTGTCGGTGTAATGGTTGGTTGGGGCGTCTGCGTGGGAGCATTCACCGGGGTGATGGTGAGCGTGGCTGTGGAAGTTGCTGTGTTGTAGGGCGTCAACGAATTACCGCCGGCAAACCCACTTTGTTGGTCAGGTGCGGCAGGAGCACAGGCGGATAACGCCAACAATCCGCCCAGCATGAGAATCAAAAGTGAATTCCTTTTTGGTTTCATGTTTTGGATTATAACCCGATTCTCTTGCCCTGGTTTTTAGCCTATGCTACACTTTATGTATGACCCCCGAGCAGGAACTCTATCAACAGGCACTGACTGCCATCCACAATGGCGACTTTACCAAAGCACGCGAATTGTTGTCGCGCTTGCTTAAGACGGATCGCAAAAACGTGGATTACTGGTTGTGGATGAGCACGGTGGTTGAATCTCAAAAAGAGCGTGTTTACTGTTTGCGTGAAGTGCTTGCCATTGATCCTGAAAATGAGGATGCCGCCCTGGGGCTGCGTATTATGGGCGAAAAAGCACCCGCTCTCACCCACCCCGTCCCCATTGACCAACTGCGCACTACCTGGAAGACGCCCATGGAGCTGGCAGATGAATTGCCCTATGTTTCCAAAGGCATGCGCTCCCGGGTGATCTTTTATTCCATTCTGGGTGTTGCCATCATTGGTCTGTTTGGTGTGGGTGTCATTCTGGCATTGAACTCCCGCAACCAGGCACAACAGGGCGAAATCTTACGCTTTACCATCACCCCCCTGCCTACCTCCACCGTTACCCTTACCCCCACTGTTACCCCTACCGGGTTGGCGCCGCTCTCGATCGAGCTGGATGTCACCTTTACCCCCACCCCCATGTACGTCGCCACCCCGCATAACCGTCTGGAAGCCTACAACACTGCCTTGCGTGCCTACGACAAGGGCGAATGGAGCAAAGCCGAAGAGTACTTTAAGCAGGTGTTGGTGGATGAACCCAATTCTGCCGATGTCTATTATCACCTGGGGGATGTTTACCGCTTTGAAGGAAAATATACAGAGGCTATGTCAGCCTACAACCAGGGCATCAAACTGGATGCCAACTTTGCCCCCTCCTATTTGGGCAAGGGGCAGGTGTACCTGGCTCAATCCCCGGTTAAACTGGAAGATGCCTTGCAGAATTTCAGTAAAGCCGTTGAGTTGGACCCTGCCTACGATGAAGCCTACATGCAGTTGGCAGAGACCAGCCTCAAATTGAATGATCCGAGCGGCGCGCTGACCTGGCTTCAAAAGGTGGGGCCGGATACTGCCAACACTGCCCGCGCCGAGCTGGTGCGTGCCCAGGCGTATCTGCTCACCGGAGAGAACCAAAAGGCGTTGGATTCAATTCAAAAAGCTCGCAAACTGGACCGCTCGCTGCTGCCAATCTACAAAGTTTGGGCCAAAGCGTTGCAATTAACCGGCGACTATCAGGGGTCCATTCAGCCGTTGCTGACGGTGATCGATAAGAGCCCCGCTGATTTTGAAGCGCAGTCGTTACTGGCGCAGGCTTATTATGCGATTGGTGATTCAGACAAAGCCTATTCGCTGCTGAGCTCGGTCATCAAGCAGAACAGCAAATCGGTAGAAGCTTACCTGCTGCGCGCTGAGATCTACCTGAAGCAGGGCAAGATCGATGAAGCTTCAGAGGATTACAATTCTGTGCTTCGCATTGACTACAACAATTTTGACGGCAATTTAGGCAAAGGCCGCGTGCTACTGGCGCAAACCCTGGCCGGTGCCGCCTATAACGCCTTTGATTACACTGAAAAATTCGCCAATACTGACGCACAAAAAGCCGAATTGCTTTACTGGCGCGCCAAAGCGCTGATCGTGCTCGATCAACCCGATGCAGCCGTGAGCAAATTCCAGGAAGCCCTGGCCTACCCCGGTGTGGTGCTGCCGCCTGACCTGCGTGAAGATGCGCAAAGCCAGTTGGAGACGCTGTACACCCCCACCCCAACAGAACGACCCACCCTCACCCCAACACCTGGCAAAACCCTGACCCCGGGCCGAACCTCCACCCCCACACCTTAGAACGGGTATTGTGCAACGTCTAAAGGTTTACCTCCTCATTAAACAAAGACAGGCCAAACGGAACCGTCCCATACAGACAGGTGAAACCGTTCTCCATTCAAGCGCCCGGCTTGCTCTGGCGCTGATCTCCATTGCCATTTGCCTGCTTTTCCTGGCTGCTGGTTTCTTTTATGCCTGGCTGAGCAATGATCTGCCTTCCATTGAGCAACTGCCCGTTCTGCTCAACCGTCAAAACGGGGAGCTTTTACGCCCCACCCGCCTGCTTGACCGAACCGGACAAGAGGTGTTGGCCACCCTGGGCAATAGCGGGGAGCAGCGTACTTTTTTAAGCGTCAACCCCGATGAGCCAGATCACTTTAGCCTGCAATTGCTGCGTCTGAGCGTGGCTGTGCTTGACCC
>CAZWKK010000079.1:0-8320 GCA_964634855.1 uncultured Anaerolinea sp. | reverse complement strand
CGGAAATTTGAGACAAAATCACAAATTGGCCTGGGCCGAGAAGAAAGATTTAAGAATATCCATAATGCATTCCAAGGAAATTCTGCTAAACTATTAAATAAGAAAGTATTATTGGTGGATGATATTACAACAACGGGCGCTACCATCACCTCATGTGCAAGAGCTTTACAAGAATCTGGTTGTGAAAGGATTTACTGCATCACAGTAGCAAAGACGCCCTAGTTTCACCAGTAGACTTTTAGGCTCCTTTCCAATTCATCCAAACTAGTATCGAGGAGGAAACAATGGCTCAAAAAGTTGAAATCACAGTAAAAAATATGCGTCTGGGTGAACAAATTGAAGAGTATATCAACAAGAAAGTCGCTCGCCTCGAAAGATTTCTCCCTGAAGTAGAAGAAACCCATGTAGACCTGGCCTCGGCCAAGAAACTACGCAATAAACAAGATCGTGAAGTTGCCCAATTCACGCTCCTGGGCAAAGGCTTTATTTTACGAACAGAAGAAAGTGACGGAGATATGATGACGGCCATTGATAAGGCCGCTGATAAGATGCAACGTCAGATCGAACGGTTCAAAGGCAAGCGCAATCGCGGGCGCGCCACAGGTGTTCCTATTTCTGAAATCACTTCTGAACCTGAAGTTGTAGAACCTGAAACAAGAACTGCAATCGTGAGGCGTAAAACCTTTACCCTCGTGCCGATGGACGAGAACGAAGCAATCGAACAAATGGCGTTGTTGGGTCATGAAGATTTTTTCATCTTCTACAATGTCAACACCAATTCGATCAACGTTTTATACACCCGTCGTGACGGTGATTTTGGCCTGATCGAACCTAAGATCGGATAATCCCTTTTTGATTCCATTGAACAGTCGGGCACACTGCCCGACTGTTTTTATATGCCCAGGAATCTATCTAAAGACACATTTTTAAAAATGATTTGCCGATTATTATCAGACTGACCGGTCGGTTTGTTCTGGAGGTAAATTGCAAAGCCGAAGCCAACTCACCCGTAACAGAATAATGGAAACATCCTTTCGGTTATTCCTTGCCAATGGCTATGATTCAACCGGGGTTGCCACAATTTGCTCAGAAGCCAATGTGAGCAAAGGCGCGTTTTATCACCATTTTCCTAGTAAACACGATGTTTTCCTCGCCATTTTGGATTACTGGCTCATTGATGTTGAAAGAAAGTTCAAAACAATCGAAGATTCGTCTCTTGCGATCCCTGAACAATTAATTCAAATGGCTGTTTCTCTAAACACGATTTTTTCTGATCCGCAAAAGATCCCGATATTTCTTGAATTTTGGGTCCAATCCATTCGAGATAGATCTGTTTCGGCTCGAACCCTGGCACCCTATTTTCGTTTCCTTCGCTACTTTGAACTTCTTGTTCAAAAAGGGATTGAGGAAGGTAGTTTCTCTACAGCTACCAATATTTCCCAAACAGCTCGATTGCTCATGTCATTTGGGATGGGTTCCATTTTACAAAGCATGATCGAGCCGCAAAAAGATTGGCAAAACATTTCAAAATCTAACTTAGATGTCATATTATCTGGCCTACAAAAGGAGATCAGATGAACCTTGTTACAGGAGCAACAGGTCATATTGGCAATGTTTTGGTAAAAGAACTGCTTAGGAAAGGTGAAAAAGTTCGGGTTTTTGTCTTGCCTGGCGAAGATCTCTCGCCTCTTGCTGGATTGGATGTTGAATTCTTTGAGGGAAACATTCTTGATGAAAAATCCATTACAGAGGCTCTTTCAGGTATTGAAAATGTTTTTCATTTGGCTGGTATTATTTCGATCATGCCAGGCCAAGACGAGATGGTTCATCGTGTCAATGTAGACGGCACACAAAACATCGTCAAGGCAGCGAGTAAGGCAAACATTAAACGCTTTGTATATACCAGTTCCATACATGCTTTTAAACGTGTTCCGCATGGTATCGTGATAGATGAGCAAATTCCGATCGATCCACAATCGGCTATCGCTGCTTATGATAGATCAAAAGCGGAAGCGACATTGGCTGTATTGGCTGAATCCAAGCTTGGATTGCCTGCAGTTATCGTCTGCCCGACAGGCGTCATCGGTCCTTATGATTATAAAAATTCTGAGCTGGGGGTATTGATCCAGGAATGGATGATCCACAAAGTGGATTTTCTGATCGAAGGGTACTATGATTTTGTGGATGTTCGTGATGTTGTTCAGGGAATGATCTCAGCACGTGATCGTGGTCAAATAGGCCAGATCTACATTCTTTCTGGCGAACTCATTCGCGTGGTCGATATTTGGCGTATGGTTAAAGAGCTTGTCAATATCAAGCCTTATCTCATCCAGATCCCTACCCGTCTGGCCATGTTCACAGCTAGACTGGCTCAAGTTTATTACAATATCACCCACACAAAACCACGCTTTACTACATACAGCATTGCAACCTTGCACTCAAATGCTGTCATTACGCATCAAAAAGCTTATCAATTCCTCGGTTATAACCCACGACCGTTGTATGCCACAATGAGAGATACGGTTATCTGGTGGAAAGAACAAAGAAAATTGAAGAAGAAGTAGTATGGAATATTATTGGTATAACAAAACTGCCCTCATCACAGGTGCATCAAGCGGTATTGGCGCCAGTATCGCCCTGGAATTCGCCAGCCATGGCATAAAGGTCGTTCTTGTCGCGCGCCGACAGGCAAAACTTCAACAATTAGCGGAGATGATCCACCGAGCCGGAGGTGAAGCATTGATCTTCACCGCTGACCTTACTAAAGAATCAGAACGCGTTACAGTCCTGAAGGAAATCGTTGAAAAAGTTGAGATACCCGATATTTTGGTAAACAATGCCGGTATTGGCTATTATGGCTATTTTTCACAGATGCCCTGGGAAGTTGCCAGAGACCTACTTAGGCTGAATATTGAAGCTACAACCCACTTTACTTCGATCCTTTTGCCTGAAATGCTTAAAAAGCCAAAAGCTCGCATCATCAACATTGGTTCGATCATTGGGAAAATGCCCGAACAAGGGGTAGCCCTATATGCTGCCTCTAAAGCTTACGTTGATAGTTTTACCAAGAGCATCTATCGAGACCTGCGAGGTACAAACGTAACCATTTCAGTTCTCAGACCTGGGCCGGTAAAGACCGAGTTCTTTGATCGTGCAGACACGTTTGAAAATGGCAGTCGCGTTCCAGCAGAAAGGTTTGCCATCAGTGCAGATCATGTAGCTCGGGCAACCTGGAATCTTGTAAATCATCCAACAAGGTTTCGATACGTCCCTTTTTACGTTGGAATCACCGTTTTGCTTGAACCTTTATTTTCTTGGATCATTGACTTGGTAGGCCCGATATTATTAGTGATCCGTGATAAAAAGCGAATCTCCTAAAGGGTCTCGTCCAATTTAATCCGCTCTTGCCTTGTCAGACTTTTGGCACTAGGCTATAATTCATCGGGTTAATTTGTGATCTCAGAAAGGTATTATTATGATTGATGTTAATGATCTTCGCAAAGGTGTGATCTTTGAACTTGATAACAGCCTATTTCGTGTTATTGAGTATTCCTTCAACAAACCAGGCCGTGGCAATGCAACCATCAAGATCAAAGCGAGAGACCTTCGTCGAGGCAATACGTTAGAGAAAACCTTCACATCTGGTGAGCGCGTAAAAGACGTTCGCCTTGATTTCCACAATGCGCAATACCTTTACAATGATGGTGAGCTTTTCTATTTCATGGACGTTGAGACTTACGAGCAACCCGCCATCCCGGCCTCAATTGTTGGTGAGTATTCCGGTTTCTTGAAGGGCGAGATGGAAGTGAAACTCACTTTCTTTGAAAGTGAACCGCTTGATATTGAACTCCCAACCACCGTTGACCTGGAAGTCACTTATGCTGAACCCGCCGTCAAAGGTGACACAGCTACCGGCGTGACCAAACGTGTTGAGACCGAGACCGGACTTTCAGTCAATGTACCTTATTTTGTAGCTACCGGCGACAAGATCCGTGTGGATACCCGCACAGGCGAATACGTAACCCGCGTTTAGTTCCCTTGGGCTAAAATCACCCTGTCCCCTCACGGGGACAGTTTGTTATATAGGAGAAAATGGATGAAGACTCCTGCTGGAAAAGAATGTCCCAATTTTTATGGCGATTATTATCGCGGGAAACACCACGAAGAATGCCGTCTCTTAGAAACAGAGCCCTCTGGTGCCAAATGGTCTCCAGATCTTTGTTCCAGTTGTCCCGTACCATCCATTAAGTTGGCGAATGCCTGTCCGAATATCATCCTTACACCAGAAGTTAAGAAACCCTTCCTCATAGGCCGTCGTCAAGTAAAAGTGACCGCTTTTTGTACTAAATCACAACAACTAGTCAAAGAACCGAAGATAGGTTGTGGTATTTGTCATCCCCTTGCAGAGATCTTAGGAGAAATGAAAAAGTGAAACCAACCATCCTCATTGATATGGATGACACTCTGCTGTCAAATCCGTTCGATGTTTTTATGCCTGCTTACTTCAAACTACTTGGCGCTGCCCTGGCAAAATGGGTAGAGCCTAAAACGATGCTCGCTCAATTGATGAAATCGACCAATGACATGCTTGAAAACAATGATTTTCAAGTTACGCTCGAGAACAAATTTGCCCATAATTTTTACACCACCCTGAATTTGGACAAATTAGTGATTGATCCTGTTTTGAGTAATTTTTACGCTTCAGATTTTGAAAAATTATCAACCATCACGGCTCCCAGACCAGAGGCCATCCAACTGGTAGATGCCAGCCAGAAAAAGGGATATACCGTGGCAGTCGCCACAAATCCTCTTTTTCCAAAATCAGCTATGTTATCTCGGCTTCGCTGGGGCAAACTCCCGATAGACGTATATAATTTTCCAATTGTTACTTCCTACGAATCATTCCATTTTGCCAAACCGAACCCTTCTTATTACGCAGAGATCCTTGCTCAATTAGGCTGGCCAGAAGGTCCTGTATTCATGATCGGCAACAGTTTGTCAGACGATATTGTACCCGCAGCTTCTTTGGGTATAAAAACCTATTATCTGACCGATAAACCGGAACAAAAGGACCATCTGGTGCAGGGACCGTTATCTGAATGCCTGCCCTGGATAGAAGAAGAAGTGAAGAATGATCATTTTTCGCTTAATTATGCAGACCTTCCAGCACTTATCGCTTACTTACATGCCACACCTGCCGCCATTCAAACGTTGCTCTCCGGTTGTTCTGTTAACCAACTGAACTTTCAACCAAAAGCAAAGGAATGGAGCATAAAAGAGGTAATCTGCCACTTGCGCGATGTTGATGATGACGTCAACTTGCCGCGATTTATTTCAATTCTGCAAGAGGGGAAGAGCTTCATTCCAGCCATTGATACGGATGCCTGGGCAACAGAAAGGGTTTATCAAGACCAACCCTACGCGCAAGCTCTGCAAAGCTATTTTGATAACCGAAAATCGTTGATCGATCTCGTTTTGGATATGGAAAAAGAAGATCTTCAA
Source organism: uncultured Anaerolinea sp. (assembly GCA_964634855.1). Lineage (GTDB taxonomy): Bacteria > Chloroflexota > Anaerolineae > Anaerolineales > Anaerolineaceae > UBA6107. Next base: position 2,818 of record CAZWKK010000079.1, on the reverse strand, counting down.
CGCCTTGTAAATCATTCAGTTTTTGGTCCGACCACGATCGCAGAATTGCTAAAGTTCATTGTGATTCATGACCAAAATCATGTCCGACAAATCAAAGTCAACCTTGAAGCGGCAAAATTTGCGGAACGATCTGAATAAATAAGATAAATCTTATAAGAAATTTGTTAATCTTGTCGTCAAAGCCTTGCTTTTGCTGGTATAGGCAGTTAGAGATTGGTATAATCTTGACAACAGGGTTAGAAATTTTGACCCAGTGTGGAGGATTATAAGTGAATTCCCGTACACAATCTTATGTTGTTTATTTCCTTCTTTTCGTTGCGATTATCGTGATGATCGTGTTTGGCTTGAATAAATCTTCAGGCACAGACACCGTTTATTCCATCAACCAGGTCGCCAGCGAAATTGAAAAGGGAAATATCTCAAAAATTACCGTTGAAGAAGACAAGCTGACCATATTACTTAAAGATGGCCTGACCGAAAAGACGGCCACCAAAGAGTCCAATAGTACCTTGGTGGAGCAGTTGGTCGCGCTGGGTGTTACCCCCACCCAATTATCTCCCGACAATGGCATCAAAATTGAGATCAAACCCCCCAGCCAATGGGTGAGCATATTAAATGGTTTATTCTATTTCTTGCCCTTCCTGATTCTGGGGATTGCCTTCTTCTTTATTTTCCGTCAAGCTCAAGGAAGCAACAATGCTGCCATGTCCTTCGGAAAGTCACGCGCTCGCATGTTCTCCGGCGATCATCCCACGGTTACCTTTGCAGATGTGGCAGGTGTGGACGAATCTAAGGATGAGCTAAAAGAAGTGGTTGAGTTCTTGCGTGAGCCGCAAAAGTTCATCGCTTTGGGTGCTCGCATTCCTAAAGGTGTCCTTTTGGTTGGCCCTCCAGGAACTGGTAAAACATTGCTTGCCAAAGCTGTATCTGGCGAAGCAGGCGTACCCTTCTTCTCGATCTCAGGTTCTGAATTCGTAGAAATGTTTGTGGGCGTTGGTGCCAGCCGTGTGCGTGACCTGTTCGATCAGGCCAAACGTAACAGCCCCTGCATCATCTTCGTTGATGAAATTGATGCAGTCGGTCGCCAGCGTGGCGCCGGCTTGGGTGGCAGTCACGATGAACGTGAACAGACCCTCAACCAGATGCTCGTGGAGATGGACGGTTTTGATACCGATACCAACATCATCATCATGGCCGCAACCAACCGCCCTGATATTCTCGACCCGGCTTTGCTCCGCCCCGGTCGCTTTGACCGCCGTGTGGTCCTGGATCGTCCGGATGTTAAAGGTCGTGAGGCCATCCTCAAGGTTCATATCAAGGGCAAACCCGTTGCCCCGGATGTTGACCTTTCTATCGTTGCAAAATCTACTCCTGGGTTTGTAGGTGCTGATCTTGAGAACTTGGTCAATGAGGCAGCCATTTTAGCTGCCCGCCGTAACAAGACCAACATTGGTCAGCCCGAATTCCAGGAAGCCATTGAGCGTGTGATCGCCGGTCCTGAACGCAAGAGCCGCCTCATCACTGCTGATGAAAAACGGATCGTTGCTTATCATGAAGCCGGACACGCTGTTGTTATGAACGCACTGGCAGAGTCTGACCCCGTGCATAAAGTCTCTATCATCGCACGTGGCATGATGGGAGGCTATACGATGTCCTTACCTGTTGAGGATGTCACATTAATGCCGCGCAAGAAATTGCTGGCAGAAATGGTTGGCCTCTTAGGTGGACGTGCTGCAGAAGAGATTGTCTTTGATGATATTACTTCAGGCGCATCCAACGACATTGAGCGTGTCACAAAATTGGCACGCAACATGGTCACCCGCCTGGGCATGAGCGAAGCGTTAGGCCCGATGGTTTACGGACAAAAAGAAGAAATGATCTTCCTCGGCCGTGAGATTTCGGAACAGCGCGATTATTCAGAGCAAGTCGCTGAAGCAATTGACCGTGAGGTTCGTGATATGGTCACTAAAGCCTACGATTCTGCCCGTGAGATCCTGCGCAAGTATCGTGATCGTCTGGATGCTGTGGCTACTCGTCTTCTTGAAGTGGAAACACTCTCCAGAGATGAATTTGAAGCCATCTTCCCCCCACCTGAGCCGCATCGCACAGGTACCCCTGCTTTGAACACGAAGTAAAATGATCGGGAGCCAGTAACTGGCTCCCGATTTATATTGCTTATTTTTATTCCCGAATCGCTATACGCAATTCTTCTATAATTTGTTGCTCAACATCTGGCCCCATGGTATACCAATGAATGTTGGGGTCTTCAAGCTTGAACCAATTCGCCTGTCGGCGGACAAACTCACGCGTTTTTCGTTTCATCAGCATCTTTGCTTCACCCAGGCTGATCTCTCCACGGATATATTGTGCCACTTCTCTATAACCAATGGCAGACATGTTGGGGTTCTCAGCAGCTATACCGCTATCCAGAAGCTTTTTTGTCTCCTCCACCAGGCCATTAGTGAACATCAATTCAATACGCTCGTCAATCCGTTCATAAAGCTCAGGCCGAGGACGTGTTAACCCGATGATCCAAAACCTGTACTGAGGGTCAGTTTTGCGCCGTTGTTCAGAGAATTTTTCCCCAGTCAATAAGATTACTTCAAGTGCTCGAACTGTTCTACGTAGATTCTGTGGATCAATTTTTTCTGCTGCTTCTGGGTCAAGAAGCTGCAATTTTTCATAAAGGGCTTCTGCGCCTATCTCATTTCCCATTCGTTCTAGGACATCCCGCATCGAATGATCAGGTTCCGAAACTGGGATTTCCCAACCCTCCAAAAGTGCCCGAAAATACTGACCCGTCCCCCCGACCAACGTG
>CAZWKK010000078.1:3074-8385 GCA_964634855.1 uncultured Anaerolinea sp. | reverse complement strand
GGTGCGTACAAAGGTGTGCCATCTGCTGTGTGGAAGAGCGCCGGCTGAATGCCAAATTCAACGGCGGCAAAGAAGGCAGCCACGGTGAGCCCTACATAGGCGCCGATGGCGGAGGCCCAAATTCGTTTTTTAGAATCAGCAGGTGCGTTCTTAACAATGGCCTGATAAATGAAATAGGTCACATAGGGTAGAACGACTGCCATATTAAAACAATTGGCGCCAATGGCCAAGATGCCACCATCGCCAAAGAAAATGGCCTGGATGATGAGCGCCACAGAGACGGCAATGGTGGCAATTTCAGGTCCTAATATGATGGCAGCCAGGGCGCCGCCAACAGCGTGGCCGGTGGTGCCGCCGGGCAGGGGAACATTGAACATCATGATCACAAAAGAGAAGGCCGCAAACAAAGCCACCAGCGGAGCGGTTTTAGCATTCAATTTCTCGCGCAGACGTTGAATACCGCGAACCCAGAAGGGAAAGACGAGCACAAAAAGGATAATGGAGGTGATCGGGCTGAGATACCCGTCTGGAATGTGCATGGCAGTGGTGGAGAGCCAGACCACCAGCATCAAGAAATAAACAACAAGGGCACGATTGGAACGCAGAAGTTGGCGAACTGTATTCATCTTTTGTTTTCTCCTCATTGAGATAATCATATTTTATCACTTAATTGCAAATGCAAAGATTTGCGTTATAAATTGTCCTTCAAAAGAGCATTAATCTTTTATATGAGAGGCCATTAACTATGGTTGTGGCGACCTTTGACCATGCTATAATCCATTTTTGATAAATCCTCCCTTTTTTGAGGGCACGAGGTGACCATGGTTCTACAATCACTTGCACGTGTGTTTGGCGGTGACCCGCACAAACGCGAAATTGAAAAAGCCTCTTTGATCGTTGACGTGATCAACGGTTTTGAAGATGAATTTGAAAAACTCTCCGATGACGAATTGAAAGCCAAAACGGCCGAATTCCGTCAACGTCTTGCCGATGGCGAGACCCTGGATGATCTGCTGCCAGAGGCATTTGCAGTGGTTCGTGAGGCCAGCAAACGCACCATCGGCTTGCGCCATTATGACATCCAAATGGTTGGCGGTATTGTGCTGCATCAGGGCAAGATCGCTGAGATGCGCACCGGCGAAGGTAAAACGCTGGTGGGAACTCTGCCAGTCTACCTGAATGCCATCACAGGCAAGGGCGTGCACGTGGTTACCGTCAACGATTATCTGGCCCGTCGTGATGCTCGCTGGATGGCGCCAATTTACAACCTGTTGGACCTGAGTGTGGGTGTTCTGCAAATGGCCACCCGCACTGAAAATGGTAAAAAAGCCTTTCTGGTAGATCTGACCAAGGTCAACGCCCGTGAAGATCTGAACCAGTTGGAACTGGTAGATCGCTCCAAAGCCTACCAGGCTGATATTGTGTATGGCACCAACTCAGAGTTTGGTTTTGACTATTTGCGCGATAACCTGACAATGTCTTTGGAAGAGCGGGTGCAACGCGGGCATTACTTTGCCATCGTGGATGAGGTGGATAACATTCTCATTGATGAAGCGCGTACTCCGCTGATTATTTCTGGGCCAGCTTCTGAAGATACCGAATGGTATGTGAAGATGGCACAACTGGTACGCCAACTGACCCCCGAAGATTATGAGGTCAACGAAAAAGACCGCCAGGTATCTCTCACCGAGGTGGGTGAGGTACACGTGGAGGCTATTTTAGGTCAGCCCCTGCGGGACCCGGACCGTCCTGAAGACATTACCCCGGAACAGGCCCGTCTGTGGGGCTACCTGGAGCAATCGCTTAAAGCGATGCATCTTTACCGCCGCAACAAAGATTACATTGTGCAGGGTGGCAAAGTGATCATCGTGGATGAATTCACTGGCCGTCTCATGCCCGGCCGCCGTTGGTCTGAAGGTCTGCACCAGGCCGTGGAAGCCAAAGAAAACGTCAACATCGAGCCCGAGAACGTCACCTACGCGACCATTACCATTCAAAATTACTTCCGCATGTATGAGAAGCTTTCCGGTATGACCGGTACCGCCCTCACCGAAGCGGAAGAGTTCAACAAGATCTACAAGTTGGAAGTTCAGCCGGTACCAATGAACCTGGAATATCAGGCATTCAAATCTGATTCACCGCTGGTTTTGGTGGATAAGAAAGATGCCAAGGGGTACCCACTGCAGTATTACGCCAAAAGAGGTGATAGCAGCAGCAGCCCCATTTTCTGGCGCAGACAAGACTTTCCGGATCTGGTGTACCGAACCGAAGAAGGCAAGCTGCGTGCCATTACAGCCGAGATCATCCATTATTATGTGAAAGGCCAGCCATTGCTGGTGGGCACCACCTCGGTGGAACATTCTGAGCGGCTCTCTTTGCGTTTGGCTGCCGAACCTTTGCGCCGCCTGGTGCAGGTGCTGATGGTGCGCGATAGCTGGGTGGAAAAGCACGATAAGAGCCCTGAGCTGGAAGTGAAAGAACTGACGGGATTGAACCGTGAGATCACCGACATCAATACCAATGAGTTGCGCCAGTTCAGCCGCCAGGCAGGCCTTACTTCCATCAATCCGGAAGACCCTGAGAATTTGCCGCGCGTCTATAAGCTGCTGGATCTGGCTCCTGAAGATAAAGATCGCCTTTCTGCCGTTTTGCAGGGTGGAATTCCGCATCAGGTGTTGAATGCGCGTAAACATGATGAAGAATCACAGATCATTGCCCACGCTGGTGCCTTTGGCGCTGTGACCATCGCTACCAACATGGCCGGCCGTGGTGTGGACATCAAGCTGGGTGGTGAATTGACAGAAGAGGTTATTGCCGACGTGATCCGTGTGTTGGATAGCGCGGGTGTGGATGACCCTTACAATATGAACAATGAGGCCCGCCGCAAAGCCTTAAAAGAACTGACCGTTGACCAATACGGCATCTACGAAGAATCGGTCAACACCTTTTTAAATTACTTTACCGATATGGAGAAGGTACGCGCACTGGGCGGCTTGCACGTCATCGGTACCGAACGCCATGAGGCGCGCCGTATTGACAACCAATTGCGCGGCCGTGCTGCCCGTCAGGGCGATCCAGGCTCTTCGCGCTTCTACCTCTCTTTGGAAGATGAATTGATGCGCCTGTTTGGCGGTGTGCAGATGGAAAATCTGATGGGCCGCCTACGCGTGGATCCCAGCCTGCCCATTGAAAGCGGCCTCATTGGCCGAATGGTGGAGCAGTCACAGGAGCGGGTGGAAGGCAACAACTTTGACGTCCGCAAGCATCTGCTTGAGTACGATGATGTGCTCAACGATCAGCGTAACCGCATTTACACCGAACGTGACCGTGCCTTTAAGAAAGAAGACCTGCACGACGACGTGTCCCAGGTCTTGCGCACTGAATTGCAGGAACGCATTCCAAAAGCCCTCAAAGACGAAGAAGGCCCCTGGAAGCTGCTGGCGTATTTGGAAGAAGTTCAGCCCTCCATGGCATTTGAGCAGGAGGGAATCCGCGTTCCTTCCTTTACCATGAGTGAGGTGGTGAAAGAGTTCCACAGCCGCTACGATAAAAAGAAACCTGGTCAGGATGTCAAAGACATCTTGCTGGAGCTGGCGGGCGAGAGCCTGAAGGTGGAGAACGAGCACATCCTCAGCACCGCCGAAGGGTTGTTTGAAAAGACCCGCACCTCCATGGAGCAGGTGTTGGATGAGCGGTTGGATACGCTGGACACTTACTTTGAAGGTTTGGAATCAGGCGGCGAAGAAGGTGCCCCCGTGCGCCGTCCGCAGGAGATCCTGGAAGAGCTATCTGGCTTGGTACGCACCCAGTTACGCCTGAGCAACGACGAACTGCGCCGCTTGCCCAACGCCGAAAAAGACATCAAAAAGAACATCGCCGGGCAGATCAGCTCCGGGTTGATGATGTTGGCCATTTCGCGCCTCATTGGCGCTTTTGAGCGCCGCCTGGATGATACCTTGGGTATGCGACCGAACCAACTGGTGGATCTGGACTGGAAAGAGATCGTGGCCGGGTTGGAACAAGCCCTGCGCAGCAGTCTGGAAAAACGCAGTGAGACCCTGCTTTCTTCTCAGGGTCCCATCAGCCAGAACATTGATTCTTTCCTGACCAAAGTTGGGAATTTTGACCCGGAGAACGACAACCAGGTGGTGGATATTTTGATGGGCATGTCAGTGGGCAACCGCATGGCCATTGATCCCAAGACCCATCAGCGGGTGATGCGCCGGGTGACCCTCATCAACTACATTTACCTGGCAGCTACCTTCCTCGTCAACGTTTCACCGGCTGGGATCACAGATGAGATCCTGGATCATTTGCTTGACGCTCAGGCGCGTATGGAAGTAGCCTGGGGCAAGATCGAATTTGAGCGCTTCAAGCTTTCTGACCTGCCGCTCTCTGCTTTTGACGCTCCCACCCGCAAGGCCATGATCGAGGCTTTGGGCGAAGAAACAGTGGCTTCGCTGGACAACAAAAAGGGCAGCGACCTGAGCAGCGGAGAAGTGGATACAATCGCCACCATTTTGGGGCGCCGCATGCAAAATGGCATTTACCGTCACATTTTGGTGACCACCATTTCTGACCTGTGGGTCGATTACCTGACCCGCATGGATGCGCTGCGCGTCTCCATTGGTTTGGAAGCGTATGCTCAACGTGACCCGTTGGTGCAATACAAGAGCCAGGCAAGCGAAATGTTCCGCACTTTGCTCAGCGAGATCCGCGCAGGGGTGATCAGCCGCATGTACCTGTATCAGCCGCGCCGCGCCGCCGCCCCTGAGAATGCCGCCAGGCAGACTGGGGCTGGCCCTGCCGCAAACAACGCAGCAAAGACAGGCTTGGACGATGCAAAGAAAAAACGCAAACGCCATTAGGTTTTGCTGGAAGGATAAACGACCATGCAGATCCCGCCCTTCAAACTGGAACGCTATTTTGCCCGCTACGAATTTTCAGCGCGCTATTTGCTGTGCAGTTCCGACATTGAATCGGTGACGGTGCAGGATATGCTGGATCTTGAACCCGGTGCTGAAGAACGGTTCAAACAACACTGGTTGGGTTATACCGAATCGGCTGGTGCTCCCTCCCTGCGAGAAGCCATCAGCCAGGTGTACGCCGGCATCCAGCCGGACCAGGTGCTGGTGCATAGCGGTGCAGAAGAAGCCATCTTCTTGTTCATGAACGCCATGCTGAAAGCAGGGGATCACATAGTGGTGCATAGCCCCTGTTACCAATCGCTTTTTGAAGTGGCTAAAAGCGTTGGCTGCGACGTGAGTCTGTGGCAAGCCCACGAAGAGAACGGTTGGGCGTTGGACCTGGA
>CAZWKK010000078.1:0-2974 GCA_964634855.1 uncultured Anaerolinea sp. | reverse complement strand
CTGGGGGTGGTCTCCAAGACATACGGTCTGCCAGGGCTGCGCATCGGTTGGGTAAGCACGCAAAACCGTGATGTGTTCAACAAAATGGCCGCCTTCAAGGATTACACCAGTATTTGCAACAGTGCTCCCAGTGAATTTTTAGCTGAGGTGGCCTTGCGTCACCGCCAGGTTCTGGTGAAGCGCAATATAAAACTGCTGAAAGACAACTTATCCATCCTGGATGGTTTTTTTGTGCGCCACGCCGACCTGTTCTCCTGGGTTAAACCAAAAGCAGGCTCCATTGGTTTTCCCAAACTGTTGCGCGGTGAGATCGAGCCGTTTTGCCATGAGCTGGTAACCCGCCAGGGGGTGCTCTTGCTGCCAGGGACACTGTTTGATGACAGCGACAATCACTTCAGGTTGGGGTATGGCCGCAAGAACATGCCGCAGGCTGTGGAACAATTGGAACTGTTTCTGAAAGACGCTTTTTCTACTTGAAAGGCGTAAATTCCTAACAAAAAAGACCAAAAATTCATTGACAAAAATTGATTAATTCCCTACAGAATACGGTATAATCAATTATTCAAGCGCCCATCTTCCTTCAAGATCACTCGTTGGAGGTTGGTCAGGTTTTTCCTGGCGAGTGGGCATATCTTATCCGCCGGAGTGCATGAGACGTATGGACAATCAAGACGCAAATCTCGAGAAGGGGTTCACTCCCGAGAGTACCCAGAACGAAAATAACGAAATGGCATCTTTGCTGGAATCCGAGGGTGCAGGGATCGAATTTCCTGTACAGGGCGAGATTCGTAATGGAATGATCGCCAGCATCACCCCAGGCCAGATTTTAGTCAGCGTTGGCGCAAAATCCGAAGGAGTTATCAGCGGTAAAGAGTACGAACTGATCCCGCCTGCTGACCTTGCTGAATTAAAGATCGGGCAAGAAATTCCCGTTTACATTGTCAACCCCGAAGATTCAAATGGAAACCTCGTTCTTTCTTATGTTCGCGCTCGTGAAGAACAGGGCTGGGCAATCGTTGATAAGATGCTCGGATCCAAAGAAGCTTATCACAGCTCTGTGATCGGGTTCAACAAGGGTGGTTTGATCGTTCCGGTTGGCGGCCTGCGCGGTTTCGTGCCCGCCTCCCAGATCAGCCTCTCCCGCCGCTCTGAAATGACCGGCGATACCCCCGAGCAGCGCTGGAGCAAGATGATCGGTCAGGCGATCGATGTGGTGGTCATTGAGATCGACCGCGAACGCCGCCGCCTCATCCTGTCTGAACGTCAGGCCAGCACTGAAACCCGCGAAAGCCTGAAAGAGCGCGTCATTGACGACCTCAAAGAAGGTGAAGTGAAGACGGGTCGTGTTACCAGCCTGGCTGATTTTGGCGTGTTCGTCAACATCAACGGCGCTGACGGTCTGGTTCACCTTTCTGAGATCTCTTGGGATCACATCAATCATCCCAACGAGGTGTTGAAGGTCGGGCAGGAAGTCAAAGTGAAGGTCATTTCTGTTGACCGCGAAAAGAAACGCATCGGCCTGTCCATCCGCCAGTTGCAGTCTGATCCCTGGGATCAGAAGGCTGCCAACTTCCAGGTGGGTCAGCTCGTGGAAGGCACCATCACTCGCCTCACCAAATTTGGCGCTTTCGCCCGTTTGGCTGACGATGTGGAAGGTCTGATCCATATTTCTGAGATCAGCGAGAAACGCATTGAGCACCCCAAAGAGGTTCTCAAAGAAGGTGACACCGTCACCCTGCGCATCATCAAGATCGATCCGGGTAATCACCGCATCGGCCTGAGCCTGCGCCGCGTGGATTCCATGGCCTATGCCGATATGGATTGGCAGAGCCTGGCTGACGAGATCCTCAATGGCGACGACGAGGAAAGCAAGTAAGGCGCCGAGTACTTTAGAGTAAACAATGAGCGCACCGGTTCCGGTGCGCTCTTCTTTTCTGAATGACCATGACCTATATCATAGACGCACACGAAGACATTGCCTGCAGCGCTCTTTCTTTTGAGCGTGATTATCGGCTTTCTGCTGCTGAGATCCGCAAAAGCGAGATCGGCACTCAATACCCCGTTTGGAATATGGGCGAGGCAACACTGGGTTGGCCAGATTACCAGCAGGGAAAAGTGGCCCTTATCTTTGCCACCCTGTTCATTGCGCCAGCCAAATACAGCGGCGGACCCTGGGATCTGATGGCTTACAAAGACTTGGCCGACGCTGCTAAAATGTGGCAGGGGCAGTTGGACTACTATCACCGCCTGTGCAACGAATCCCCCGATAAATTCAAGTTGGTTCTCAACCGCCGCGATCTGCATGAGGTACTCGCCCCCTGGAAGGCTGAGGAGCCTGGCAATAAACCGGTTGGATTGGTGCTCTCAATTGAGGGAGCTGAGGCTTTACATGAACCGGCAGAACTGGCTGATTATTATGAGCAGGGGGTTCGCCTGGTTGGTCCTGTTTGGGCTGGCACGCGATATTGCGCGGGGACAGCTGAAGACCGCCCCTTTGATAAAGAAGGCTTTGAGCTGCTTGAGGTCATGTCCTCATTGGGCATCCCGCTCGATATCAGCCACATGCGCGAAAAATCAGCTCTGACGGCCATGGACCATTTTGAGGGTGAAGTCTACGCCAGCCATGCCAATGCAGCCAGTTTACTTAAAGGCAGCCCCAGCGTGAGGCACCTGACCGATCTGACCATCCGACGGTTGTTTGAGCGGCAGGGTGTGGTGGGGGTAGTGCCATTTAACCGCTTTTTGGTGGCCGATTGGACTCCTACCATCCGGCGAGAAACGATTACAATTAAAAAGGTCATCGAACAGATCGATTATTATTGTCAGATCCAGGGTAGCTCAAAAGGGGTGGGCATTGGCTCAGATTTTGATGGCGGCTTCGGTTCACCCAATATCCCCCTGGAGATGGAAACCATTGCTGATCTGCAGATCATTGGCCCGGCGTTGAAAGAAATCGGGTATACTGCTGAAGATA
>CAZWKK010000077.1:0-8510 GCA_964634855.1 uncultured Anaerolinea sp. | reverse complement strand
AATCATGATGGGCAAACAGATCAGATAAAAGTGCCAGCCAATTCCACGGTACGGCAGGCTCTAACTACTCTCTCAGTTACCCTTAATACGTTAGATCGAGTCGAGCCTGAGTTGGATTCAATTTTACAGTCCAATGAATCCATTAAGGTCATTCGTGTCACTGAATCCTATAGTGTAGAACAAAAAACTTTGCCTTTCGAGAGCCAAATGGTAAAGAATGAATCCATGGCTGCAGGCCAAAAAGTATTGATTCAAGCTGGTGTGAACGGCGAACAGAGCATCACCTATCGAGTTCTCACCGAAGATGGTGTGGAAGTCTCCAGAACCATTTCAAAAACTGAGACGATCAAAGCTTCAAAACCTGAGATCATTATGCTGGGGGTACAAAGCAGTTTTAAGCCCGTTGAGATCAGCGGATTGCTTGCCTATATTTCTTCAGCCAATGCCTGGGTTATGGAAGCCAATACAGGCATCCGTCGTTCAGTTGTCAGTACTGGCGATCTGGATGGCAGGATCTTTTCCATTTCTCCAGATAAAAAATGGCTTTTGTTTTCTCGGTCTGCTCCAGCAAATGAACCTCAAACCATCAATTCCCTATGGGTCACCAGTCTTGAAGGGTCTGGAAGCACCCCTGTTTCACTTGGGGTTAAAAATGTGGTCAATTATGCGGAATGGGTTCCGAACAAGACCAATACCATCGCCTATTCGACCGTTGAATATCGCAGCACTGCACCTGGTTGGCAGGCAAACAACGATCTGCAAGTGCTCCAATTTGGTGAAGATGGCTCGGTGATCAATACAAAAACCCTCCTTGAGGCCAACTCTGGCGGAATTTATGGTTGGTGGGGAACTACATTCCTTTGGTCGCCTGATAACTCAGAGATCGCTTATGCCAGGCCAGATAGCATCGGCCTGCTGGACACAAAAGCCGGCACCATGAACGCCCTGGTAGAATTTACCCCTTACCAAACTTCTGGCGATTGGGCCTGGGTACCAGGTATTGCCTGGGCTGATGGCCATTCAGTGCTCTATGCCAACTTGCCTGACCCTTCAGGGAATAAATATTCCCTTAATGGAATTTTGATAGATCAGAACTTCCCGGTAGCTTTGCAGGCAAATACAGGCCTTTTCTCATATCCAAGCGTCTCTCCTGATCCAAAATTGGTTGCCTATTTGACTGCCATTTTGCCGGACCAAAGCGAAAGCAGCAGTTATAATCTGTTTGTGATGGATCGCGATGGGTCAAACCCCAAGAAATTATATCCAAACGAAGGTGGCAATGGGCTTGAACCCCAAGTGGTTTCATGGTCACCTTCCGAAGAAAGTAGAATTGCATTTATTTCTAACGGCAACCTATTGTTGATCGATCCTGCCACTGCGGCAATCAATCAGGTCACCGGAGATGGTTCCATCAGTAAAATTGATTGGAAGTAATTATTTAAGGAGTCATTATTATGCGCGTTTTAGTAACGGGTGCGGCTGGTTTTCTTGGTTCTCATCTTTGCGATAAACTGATCCGTGAAGGCCATAGTGTAGTCGGCATGGATAATTTCGTCACAGGCAGTCCTGACAATATTGCTCATCTTGCAGGCAATCCCAGTTTTGAATTCTATAAACATGATGTTTCCAATTACATTTTTGTGCCCGGCAAACTGGATGCAGTGATGCATTTTGCCTCTCCTGCCAGCCCCAACCCGCAATCTCCTTTCAGTTACCCCAATTTGCCCATTCAGACCATGAAAGCTGGAGCTTTGGGTACCCATAACACACTGGGCGTTGCCAAAGCCAATGATGCCCGCTTTTTACTCGCATCCACCAGTGAGATCTATGGTGACCCTGAAGTACATCCGCAGACTGAAACATATTGGGGGCATGCCGACCCTGTAGGATTTCGCTCTGTGTATGACGAAGCAAAGCGTTTTGCTGAGTCTATGACAATGGCTTACCATCGTTTTCATAAACTTGATACACGCATTGTGCGTATTTTTAATACCTATGGTCCGCGTATGCGCCTGGATGATGGTCGCGTCGTACCAAATTTTATTCTTCAAGCCTTAAAAGGCGAACCACTTACTGTGTATGGTGACGGCTCTCAGACGCGCAGCTTTTGTTATGTGGATGATCTGATCGACGGTATTTATCTATTACTTCTTTCAGATGAACATTTCCCGGTAAACATTGGCAACCCCGCTGAGATCACTATCCTGCAATTCGCCGAAGAGATCAATCGCATCATTGGCAACAAGGCTGGAATCGAATTTCATGCCACCAAGCGGCTTGGTGATGATCCTCAGCGAAGACAGCCTGAGATCACGCGAGCAAAAACCATCCTGAATTGGGAACCCAAAGTAGATTTGATGGCTGGCCTCGAAAAGACGATTGATTACTTTAGATCCAAGATCTAATTAATATGACCATTCTCAACAATTCTCTTGAACGCAAACGGTTCATCCGCTTCGCGCTGGTTGGTATCAGCGGTGCTGTAGTAGATTTTGGCGTTTTTAATCTACTTGCCTCGATCCTGCATGTCAATTCAGCAATCGCTCAGGCGATCTCTTTCACGCTCGCAGTGATCAACAACTTCATCTGGAATCGTCTGTGGACGTATCCAGAAACCCGTGGGTCTTCACCCGTCAAACAACTTGTTCAGTTCGCTGCTGTCAACGTCATCGGACTTGGCATTCGCACAATATTATTCTCATTGGTTGAAAAGCAGCTGATTGCTCTCGCTGCTGCGGTCATTCCACATATTCTCACCCCTACCATTGTGGGTCATAACCTTACCCTGGCCTTTGTGATCTTAGTGGTTATGTTGTGGAATTATTTCGCCAATAGATACTGGACCTTCAAGGATATTCCGACCAGCGAGGAAAAAGGATCATGACCATGAATCACCGAGAGCGAATTGAAGCCACCCTCCTCGGCGCAAAGGTGGATCGCCCTGCTGTCGCACTCTGGCGCCATTTCCCGGTAGATGACCAATATCCAGAATTGTTGGCAAAATCTACCCTTCGTTTCCAAACTACATTTGATTTTGATTTTGTGAAGATATCACCATCTTCCTCTTTTTGCACAAATGATTGGGGCACGGCAGATATCTGGGACGGCAATCCTGAAGGTAGCCGCCGTTATACTACTCACCCGATCCATTCATCGGACGATTGGGCAAAGTTAAAACCGCTATCACCCACCGCAGGCTGGTTGGGTAAACAATTGAAGAGTATTGGCCTTACCAGAAACTCAATTTCGGGCACAACTCCCGTAATCCAGACCATCTTCAGCCCGCTTTCTCAAGCAAAAAACCTGGTTGGTAAGAATGACCTTGTCACCCATATTCGCCTACACCCTGAGGAAGTCAAGTCAGCTTTACAGGTAATTACCACAACAACAATTAACTTCGTTACTGAAGCTTTAAAGTTAGGGGTTGACGGGATTTTCTTTGCTGAGCAATTCGCTCAGTTTTCATTGCTCAATGAAGCTGAATTTTTAGAATTTGGTTTATTTTTTGACCGCCAGATCCTTTCTGCGGCTAAAGACCTTTGGTTTAACTTTGGTCATATTCATGGTCAAGATGTTATGTTCAAAAGCATGGATGATCTCCCGTTACAGGCGTTGAACTGGCACGATCGCGAAACCCATCCCAATTTGAAGGATGGCAAAACCATCACATCCAAAGCAGTATGTGGTGGGCTTCGCCAATGGGAAACCCTTGCTTACGGAACCCCGGAAATGGTTCATGCTGAAGCATTGAATGCCTTGGAACAGACCCAGGGAAACCGCTTTATTTTGGGTACAGGATGTGTAACACCCGTTATCGCCCCAGATTCGAATCTCTATGCAGCCAGAGAGGCTGTAGAACGGTTTGCAGGCATAAAATGAGCAATCCTCGCATCATAAGCGGTTCTGCACGCGGAATTCGCTTACAGCCCGTCCCAGGTGACATAACACGCCCGATTACTGATCGTGTCAAGGAGGCGGTGTTCAATATACTTTCGCCAGATATTGCCGGCGCCAACTTCCTGGATATGTTTGGCGGAACTGGCAGTGTGGGCATCGAGGCACTCAGCCGGGGTGCTGCATCAGCCACCTTTATTGACATTCATTCACAAGCTGTGAATGTGATCAAAGCCAATCTGATCACCACCCATTTAGACAAAAAAGCTTCCGTCCATCAGATGGATGCATTCCGTTTCATCAGCGCACCAGCCAGCAAAAAATTCGATTACATCTATATTGCTCCCCCACAATACAAGCAAATGTGGCTGACCGCCCTTCATCTTGTGGACGAGCACATGGATTGGCTGGTGGAAGATGGCTGGGTGATCGTTCAGATCCACCCGGTTGAATTTGAAGAAGTGACCCTTAATAATTTGGTCGAAATTGACCGCAGAAAGTATGGTTCCACCCTGGTTTTGTTCTACGAACCTAAACTGATCGCCGATTCTGTTAGCTGAAATCGGCGATCAGTTTTCCATCATCATCATAGCCATAATGGCCAAAGAACAGGGCCCCCTTTTGCTGCCCCTGTATCCGTTCCAATAACATGGGAATGTCTTCCACTACTGGTAATTCACCAATTGAGCCAATTCGAATCCACTCAAGGTGCCCCTCCTCTGAATGGATCAGCTTTCCTTGAGCCTGGGTCCCACTGAACACAAACATCAGGATTCCCTGGCTTTCATCTACATCGATCATGACGCAGCCGCATTGATGCAGATCGGCGCTTTCCAGACCGCTTTCCTCTTTCAACTCTCTTTTGGCTGCAGACAAAACATCTTCTCCACGTTCTATGTGCCCGCCGAGACCATTGTATTTTCCTGCCCAAATTTTTTTGTTGTCAGCACCTTTCTGCATTAACACTTTGCCATCCTGGATCAGCAATATTAATGTTCTGGGTACAACAGAGTAGCGATTCTTCAAGATCACTTGTGGATTATTTGCCATAAACCCTCAAAAAGGAGACTGGATAAGGTCTCCCTTATCCAGTCTCTAGTTGATTAGCTTAAGAACATCGGGATGCCCATGAAGTCACGGATCTTGGGGCGATATTTCTCAATATCATAGTAGCTGGTCACGTCTACACGCTTCTGACCGGCCAAAACCATATTGATGGGGACAGTTGTGTATTTACCACCATGCAACGCTACCAACTTACCTGTCTCATTGCGGTTAATAAGCTGCACAGCGAGGTTACCGTAAGACATTGCCACCATGCGGTCCAAAGAATCTGGGGCACCAGAACGCATAAGATAACCCAACTGCTGGTACATGATATCCTGACCAGTCAGCCGTTTGATCTCAGAGGCAGTCACTTCTCCAACACCACCCAATTTTCGGTGGCCAAAGGCGTCTGCCTCACCGGTTTCTACAATATCTCCGCCTTCGATCACGGCCCCTTCACTGATGGTCATCATGCAGTAATTGGAGGGGTTGTTTCGTTTGTCTTCCATCAAGAATTCGGCTAATTTTTCCATATTGAACGGCACTTCAGAGATGATAGAGCGATCAACATAGGAAAGATATGAGGAGATCAAACTTGTTTCGCCAGAATTACGTCCGAACAATTCAACAATACCAATACGCTCGTGAGAACCCACAGAGGTACGCATGTTGGTAATGAAATCCACGCTGCGAGTGACTGCGGTTGAGAAAC
Source organism: uncultured Anaerolinea sp. (assembly GCA_964634855.1). Classification (GTDB taxonomy): domain Bacteria; phylum Chloroflexota; class Anaerolineae; order Anaerolineales; family Anaerolineaceae; genus UBA6107. The sequence continues at coordinate 2,857 of CAZWKK010000077.1, read as the reverse complement.
CAATACAATAGTCGGTGCCAAAAACATCATTGTCCATGGTTTTTGGAATACCAACCACAGGGAAATTCTCTTTGCTCAATCGAACTGAGAAGCTCAAGGTATCATCACCGCCAATGCTGACCAAGGTATCGATGCCAAGATGCTCTAGAACTTTTAATACATAGTCAGTGTAATCCATCGTGCCTTCTTTATCGATGGTTTTGCCGTATTTTGAATTCTTCAGGAAATCAGGGACATTCTTGGCCTTCACTTTTTGGGGATTGGTACGAGAAGTATGCAAGAAAGTACCACCGCTTCGGTCAATTGTGCGGACATCTTCCCGATCAAGTGGGCGAATGTAATAATCGTGGGTTGAGGGTTCGTCAAGGTTATACTGAAGGAGGCCGCCCCAGCCACGTCGAATTCCAACCATTTTATAGCCCGATTCGAAAGCACTCATCGCGACTGCTTTCATGCACGGGTTCAACCCTGGTACATCACCACCACCTGTTAGAATACCAATCGTTTTTGTCATATTGTGCTCCTGGATGAGGTAAAGATTAGGACGAAATTCAGTTCTTAACCGGGACGTCCGAAACCGGTATTTGGATAACTACTTCAGTTCCTTTGTCTTGTGAAGAACGAATATTCATGATTCCTTTAAGCATTTCGGTGTGTTCTTGTAACAACTTTAGGCCAAGACCGCCGGAATCTTTAAGCTCGCCCGTATCAAAGCCTTTGCCATTGTCTTTGATCTGTACTTTAACAAAACTTGGCTCAACAGACAACGTCACTTCGATCTTTACTTTACTGGCATTGTCCATATTGTGTTTGACTGAATTACCAACCAATTCCTGGATGGCCCGAAAAACAAAAACATCAACATAAGGTTCCAACTTTTGATCACCACCAACAATCGTTTCGGCAATTTCAATCCCGGTTTGCTCACGCAAATTAGAAAGGTAGCGTTTTACTGTTGGTGCAAGACCCAGATCATCCAACATCATGGGACGAAGATCATTGATGTAAGATCGTACTTTTTGGAAAGTATTCATTGCTGAAGTTTTAAGCTTTTCCAGCTCTTCTTTTGCCTTTGTCGCATCAATATCAAACATTCGGCTGGTGATCTCCGTCTGCACAATGAAATTGGAAAGTGCCTGAGCAGGACCATCGTGCATTTGTCTGGAAAGACGCTGGCGCTCAGATTCCTGTGCGTCTATCAGCATTTTTAGCGTTTCCACCCCGGCTGGTTTGGCGTCTTCACCACTTTTTAGCAGATTTCCGGCACCAATATATTGTTTCACACTTTCAAGATAATTTTTGTATTTCACCAGACCGTCATGCTGCTCTTGCAAACGGTCCAATTGTGCTTTCATTACCAATAGACGTTGTTGGGCATCCATGGCGCTGGTAAAAACATCACGAATGTCGTTTCTTGAAATCTGTTCACCATTCGTTTGAACCTGCTGAAGTTGAGCTGTGACCGTTGCCTTCTTTTGGGTAAGGCGGTTCAGCTCAAATTTGCTTTGCTCAATGGTTGTGGTGATCTCTTTAATGCTTCTATTGGTCTGCTCAAGTTCCTCCTGCAGATGGCTGCTAAAGTCTTCCGAGTTGTTTTCCTGCAAGAAAGGTTGATTATCCATTTAACACTCCTGGTGTTTTACCAGTTTTAATATCATACTAACAAAAAAGTATAGCATAGATTGAATCGTCAATAAATAGACTATTTGAGCTTGAGAATGACAGTTGTCTTAACAGTTTTGTCAACTTTCATACTAAAATGCGCGATCTTTTCCCCCCAAGTATTGGCTGTTTTATACCAATCATCCAGACAGACAAAATAATTAACACCTCTGTTTTGCATATACGAAAATAGTTGGGATTCGTCACGAATAAAAGGGATGACTTCTGGATTGATCAAGCCGGCCAGATCCACGATCTTTCTACCAGAAAAATATCCCATGGCGCCAATATCATGGACTGCAACCACATCTGATGGTTGAGTGATTTCTCGAATCGTTATTGCCGGTTCCACCATCAAAGTATTGATTGTTTCTACATCTTGCCTGTATGTAGACACGCCTAAAAAATAGAATCCTATTGATAGAAAAACGAGCAATGCTGAAAATGCAAATTGCGCTACTTTGCCAGTCGAATCTCTGCGGATCTGGTTCAACAAACCATTGCTTCCCCAAACTCCTATTAAAAGATAAACAGGCAGCACAGGGATCATGTACCGACCATGCTGGTAGGTCACCGGCAAGCGCCAGGCGTATATCAACCCAAATCCGATGACCCAGGCGATAAATGCCATCACCTGCCAATTCTTAGTCTTAATGCTCCAGAAGATGCCATAGAGAAAACCTGGCAGCACAAGCACACCTGGCCCTACAACAATTACTTGGAACTCATCCAGCGCCCTCATAAAGAAAGGTGTTGTCCAGAGTTCCTGATATTCCATTTGTTTTGCATAGAATGTGTTGGGGAAAATATTTCCAGTTGTTACCTTATTAAAGACTAAATATGCCGAGGCAAATATGACCAAGGTTAGCGCTGAAGGAATCAGTTGCCTTAAGCTGACCCTCTTCCGCAGCAGAGAGGTCAGAGCAATTAACCCCACTGGCCCAACCAAAGTTATTCCGTCAGGACGGATCCAAAGCAGTAGACCCAGAACGACGCCCACCCAGCCCCATTTCTGCTTGGCGGAGGTTAGAAGATATACCAATAAAGCAACTCCCAGGCAATTCAGCATCGTTTCCATCCCTGACGCAGCTGCCCAGTTGAGATGCCACTCCAAGCCTAACAAGATCCCAAATGGTATTGCGAACCTTCTTGCGCCAGGGTCAATTGCCAATAAACTTTTCCCGAGAAAAACCAC